>DASXUA010000405.1:0-17015 GCA_036505095.1 Phycisphaerae bacterium | reverse complement strand
GCTCGCGGTTCTGAACGGCACGGACGGGCGCACGGTGCTAACTGTCAGTGAGGGCGCCAGGCCGAGCGCGCTGGGTGAGGCGCTGACCAGGACGGCGAGCGCCGCCCGCAGGCCCGGCGACCATGCGCCCGATGCTGATCGGGACCAGATAAGCAGTGTCAGCACGGCAATAATGATCGTGACGGGTATCAGTGCGACCGCCAGATCATCGGCAAGCGCCCTCCGGAGCGCGCTGGCGGCAGCGTCGCCTGGCCCGACTTCTGCATCCGTGGTGCGGACGAGCGCGCGTCGCAGGCGCGTTTCCAAATTCCGGCCGATGTTGATCACCGTCAGGATCATGGCAACCGTGACGAATCCTTCGCCATGCGGGTGGCCGATGGTTGCCGCGCGCACGCCCCCTGCAAAAGCCGCGGTAACTGCCAAACCGATCAGCAGGTCCGGATGGAAAAAACCATGCAGGATCGCGCGCAGGCCGGCGACCAGCAGCGGCGCGCCCGCCGGCGACAGCAGCAACATGAACGCCAGCATGCCCTGCAAGGTGACCCACCAGACTGCTGCTCCGGGACGACCGGATTGCAATGCCGGTCCGAGATAAGCTAATGCAACAACGGGCGCGGTGAGTCCGACAGCGACGATGATCGCCTGTCGCTCCTGGCGCAGGCGCTCGAGAAACATCTGCTCCAAGGCGCGTGCGTCATCCAGCGCGTCCGTGTGGATCGGCTCGGCGTCATAGCCGGCGGCGCGCACCGCCGCGATCAGCGCCGCCGTTTCGATCGCGCCGGTAGGCAGCGAAACCGTGACCATGCCGGCCACCCGATTCACCCGCGCATCGGCGACGCCGCGCACGCAGCGCAGCGCCCGTTCTACGCGCAGCGCGCAACGGCCGCAGAACATGCCCAGCACACGCAGCCGGATCGGTGCGGGACGCGGGGCGTCGCTGTTGTTTATGACGTTCGCCACCCGAATTGCTGATCCATTCAGGATCGCCCGTGCCGCGGCGATTGTGCGGGCATCATTTCGCGGCGGGCGGCAACGTGACGTGAACCGTCTTCGAATCTACGAACACATTCCCGGTCAAATAATCGGTGAACGTGACACGCACCAGGACCTCGTCGTGTTGGGGCGGCTTGTCCGGCTCCCAGGGACACTGCACGGCGTAATGATTGGTCAGGAACTTGCCGTACCAGCTCTTAAGGAGATCCTTCTCATCCTCCACGACCCGCCGCGCCAGCGCGACTGGGTTCCCAGGCATGGTCAGATCGAAAAGATCAACCTCGATCCTTCCGGCGGCCTTGAGGATGTCGCCGTCGGCGTCGCGCGGGCGGATGAAGGCCGTCACACCGTCGTCGCCGGGCTGGCCGTCATAATCGCTGCCGCCCGTCAAGCCCTCCAGCTCGATGTGATCGACCGTGAACAAGAACGGCTTTTGCGGTAGGCCCTGCAAAGTTTGAATTCGTTCTTCGGCCGCCTTCAGCGCCTTCTGACTGTTATCCAGATCGTGCTGCAGCCGGTCCTTCTCGACACTCAGAGCGTCCACTTTTTGCTGCAACTCTTTGATCAGTGGATCGGGCGGTGGGGAGGGACAACCCGTCAAGGCCGGTCCGATTATCAGTAGCACGACACTTGGCGTCTTTAAGAATGAGCTAGACAGCCTCAGCACGCTGCGTTCAATACCGCGGCGCGCGTGGCGTCGCAAGCGCGGCACGGCGCGGTGCCGCACGGGTGTGGGAGGGCGAGAGGTCGCAAACCCCGCCGCGGCGGGGCGCAGCGGGCTCCTGCCGGGCCGCGGCGGGCCAAAAGGCGCTGGAAGGCGCGCCGGTCCTTCTCGTTCAAGACGGCCGATAAAGATCACGATATCGAGAGAGTCTCACGCCTCCTTTGCCCCACCGGGGGAGCGTATCGCATAGTTTGTGAGCCTGGGGTGTTTGGGCACTTAGGGGGTAACAATGCGAGTGCGCGAGCTGCGAGAATCACCGGCACAAGGTATGTCCCGCGCGGCCGAGCGTCGGCGGATGATCTGCGTGGTCCTGACGTCGGGCATGCTGCTGGGCGGAGTCGGTGGCTGCACCAGCGTGACGCCTGCCGCGCCCGCCAATGCCGCGGTTAATCTAGCCGCACCGGCCGGCGATCCATCGGCAGATGCGCCGATGAATCAACCGACCGCTCCGCCGGGCTCATTCCGGATTCGCACCACGAGCATGAGTTCCGGGATGGAATGGCAATTTGCAGCGACCGATGTCGTTCCGATCGGCGATCGGCTGCCTGATATTTTGTGGGACTTCGGTGATGGCGCGCATGCGGCCGGGACGGAAGTCTCCCACCTCTTTGAGGTCGTTGGGTCGCACGACGTGATGGCCAGCAGCAGCAATGACGCGGCGCGCATCCTATTCATCAATCGCGTCACCATCCAAACGCAGAGCACTGGGGCACCACTCGCCGAAACGCTGTCGGTGGCGATCGCGGCTTCGACGGTCGAAGGCACCGCGCCGCTGACGGTTCAGTTCACAGCCTCGGCCGAGGGTGCCTCGGACGTGGAGTTCCAGTGGAATTTCGATAACGACCGTTCGGCCAGCGGCAGCCTGGTGGCGCAGACCTTCACGGAACCAGGTGATTACCTGGTCAGTGCGGTCGGCACCAGTGCCGAAGGCGCGAGCGGTTCCGCATCCGCTCTGATCGTGGTCAATGGGCCGATGCCGCCTGCATCGGCGGACGATTCACCGCCGCCTCCAGATTCCAGCGAGGCTCCGCCGCCGCCGAGCGACTCGTCCGGTTCTGGCGGCTCCGGTTCCGGCTCAGGCGACGTCACCGATCCGCCGCCGCCACCGCCACCGCCTCCACCTCCGCCGCCACCTGTGCCGGTGCCGCCTTGGCCGAATTCGGACCAGTGGCTGAACGCAGCCGACAACACCATCGCGTGGACTCCGCCGGCGGAACTGAATCCCTACTTCGCTCCGGCGCTGGTCCTGCTGATCCTGGTCCAATCGCCACCCCTGACGGCCGATGACTATGCCGTCGCGGTGGCGTATTACCAGTCCGTGCAACCGCAGGGCACTTGGGGGCGCGGTTTCGCCGGAACCGTTACCGAACAGGCGATAACCTCGTATCCATCTGACATCATCCCTTGGGACCTGGCGGAATCGATGGGGGCCATCCTGCCGCAGACGTATCCCGGCACGCAACGACACTATCTGAATATTGTCGATCCGGTTTTTCTAGACTACTTGACCGATTATTACCGCGACGAAGCGATAGCGGTGGGGGCCGGGCACATCGAAATGGACGGGCTGACCTTCGATGTTAGCGTCGGCGCCGAGCCGGCGGGCATGGACGCTGTCGCGTGGTTCACAGCCTCCATCAACCTGATGCAAACCACGCGTGACAAAGCGCACGCGGTTGGCAAACGGCTCATCGTCAACGGCGCCGGCGCGCCGTACCGCTGGACTCCGGCCACGATTCTGGCGGGCGACGGGTTCTCGACCGAGATGGCCATGAACAATACCTGGGAGCTGAGCTATCCGACGCAGGCGCAGGTCGTCCAGGAACTAGCCGTTTACCGCTCCCTGCTGGACCTCGGCAAGCTGCTGTATATTCGCCCACAAGCGCTCGACGAGTTCCCGGTGCTGGCCGCATCGGCCATGCTCGTACGCGAGCCCGGGGATGCACTATTTGTATCATCGAGTTCCTGGCAGTCCGAAGCCGTGACGGCGGGATGGCCGCATTGGCCGCAACAGTTCGGCCCGGCGCTGGGTCCCTACAGCAGCGTGGGCGACAATGTCTTCCAACGCCAGTTCGAGAACGGCTCGATCACGGTGAACTACTACACGCGTGAGGTGACGTTGACGGGGAACGTCTCGCCGCCGTAGGCGCAGCAGGCGCGTCCCGGATTGAGAGTTCGTCTCAGGCGAGCATCTCGGCCAGTTCCGGCACCTGCAAGACCTGCTCGGTGGGCACCATGGTGATGACGTCCCACGGGCAGACCTGCGCGCACAGCTTGCAGCCGATGCAGACCGGCAGATCGATCGTGCAGACACCCATGGCATAGCCGGGGTGGTTGGGATCGGCAATCTTATCAATGCAATCGACGGGGCACACCGTCACGCACGCGTCGCAGCCGGTGCAGATGTCCTCATCGAGGATCGCCAATTGTTTGGGAAGTTTCTTCTTCTTGGCCATTCGCATCAGCACCCCCACTGCAGAGGTGGGGTATGGTTGAGCACCGCAAGGTCAGCCCGCATTGGCGTGCGGGGTTCTCTTCAATAGCTTAGCAGCCGGTCAGGGAGGCGACAACTTCGTCGGTTCGGCGGCGGCGGCGGCTGAGCCGTTGCCCGGGGCGTGAGCATGGGAATTGCCGTTGACCGGGGCGGCGCGCTCCCCGTTTCCGTCAGGGGCGTGCTGACCGTTGCCGTTACCGTTTCCGTTTCCGGTGTGCAGGATATGTCGTGAAGGGTAGCGGATCGGACGTTTGAGCTTGCGTCGCATCAGCTCCTCGACGGTAATGAGCGTAGCGCCCTTGGCTTCCATCTGGCGCAGCGACAACTCGGCCTCGGTGCGGTTCCAAAAGCCGCACGCGTCGCGAACCACGGTGACACGCTTGGAGCGGGCCAACAGCCCCAACACCAGTGCCTTGACGGAGTATTCGACCCCGCTGCCGAACGCGACGAATTCGTTGGCCAGGAGTTGTGTAAGGAAGCGGTCAGCTTTCGGGTTCGCGAGCAGGTCACGGCTGCGCTTGCGGAAGATCACTTGCTGGTAACTTTGAAACGGGTCGAGTGGCACGCTGAAGGTGTTATCGAACTCGATGAACAGGCGGCTGGGGAGCATGGTAAACTCGACCTTGCGGTGGCCTGGGCTGCCATCGATGCAGTGCACGGGGAAACCGTCCGTAGGCAGCTCCTGCGGCCGATGCGTATCCATCGCTGAAATGACTGGCACCTGATTGCGCCGCGCCCAAGCCACCACCCGCCGCCAGCTCGGCAGCACCATCGTCGCGTTGTGCACGCGGCACGCACCGGCTTCGTCAAGGAAGTCGTGCTGGGTGCTCAGGTCCACCAGTACGCATTCCAAAGCCTTGCGACTCTGCCGCAAGGCTCTGGACGCCTCGTGTGTCACGGATCGACCGACCATCACTCGCAACCCCCGCATCAGCGAGTCCCGGCGCGCCGGGATGGAGTCGTAGCAACGACATCGGGTCTAAGATGTTCGACGCGGCTTGTCGGAAATGGGGTGGCTTCTTCCCCGTCCGGCCCCTTTCACCCAAACCGTTTGGAGGTCAATCCATCGCGAGGGGAGAGTTCAGCGGCTGTACAGAAACGCCCAATACAGCCGATGTTCTGGCGACTTCCTAACCTCCCTATTGTCCCTGCGTCGGCAGATGATAGCCGTGGTTGGCGAGGATAGCGAGGCGCCCAGCCCAACATTTTGGTAAATCTTTGGTAGCCCGAAGATTAAATAAGTGCACCGTGTGTGGAGTGCACAAAACTCATAAATCCGGAGTTTTCAGGACGGCCAGCAGCATGTGGCGAATAGGACCATGGGCGCTGAGGTGCTCGGGGCGGAGTTGAAGTCGCTGAAATGCGGTCTCCAATTCGCTGCGCGTGTAATAATGCACGCCTCCATCCACCAGCGCATACCAGGCCCGCAGCGCGTGTCGCAACGCACCGTGAGGCGGAAGCACGCCTTCCAGGATAATGATGCGACCGTGTGTCACGCGGGCCAGTTCGGCGAGCACTTTGGCAGCGTTCGCCGGAATGTGATGCAGCGACGAATAGAGCACGGCTACGTCGAAGGTCCGCGAGCGGCAGGGGATCTGCGTGACGTCGCCGCAGTAGACGTGCCAATGTGGGCGGTGGCGCCGGCAGGCGGCCGCGAAGCGCGGCGCCAGATCAAACGCCACGACGTCCGCCGCGGCCTCGATAGGCGGCCCGGTGCTCACGTCGCCCGGTCCGCACGCCGCCAGCAAGACGCGCCGCCCGCGCACGTATTCCGAAATCTCAGGCAGGGGATTGGGCGAGAGGCGCAAGATGCCTGACAGGATCCAATCCCAGATGACGCGCTCGATCACGAAGCGTTTGAAACGGTAGAGCAACGGGTGCTCGAACAGCACGCGCTCGATCCAGCGGGCGCGGTGCGCAGGCGCGGACATCAGGAGCCCTCCGGTCGGCGCGCCAGCATGTAGAACTCGCCGATGTTAAACGGGAGCATCGCCCGCAGCAGGGCGGCGGGCAGCACGCGCCCGGCCATGCGGAGCGCGCCTCCGAACATGATATGCGAATGGATGGTGGCGTGGCGGACGAGCATGTCGAGATTCACGCGCTTCCAGGCGAAGCCCGCACATTCCACGCTGAACCCGGCCGACTCCAACGCCTGCCGCAGGGCGCGGCGGCTGAACAGGATGACATGCTCGATGAACAGGTGCACCCAGGCAGCGCCCATCATGCGCGCGCTGAAGCTGCCGGCATCCGGCGTGACCATCAGCAGCACGCCGCCCGGAACGAGCAAGCGATGCAGCGCCGCCAGCGTCGGCTGCGGTGGATCGATGTGCTCGATGACGTCGAAAAGTACAACGGCATCATAGCGCGCTGCGGGTAGCGGCAAATCCTGCACGCGTCCGCAATACACGGCGCGCACGCCGGGGCGGTGGCGCGCGGTGTCGGCCGCAGGCGCGGATATCTCGACCCCTTCGGCCTCCCAGCCGCACTCGACCGCCGCCGCCAGTCCAGCACCGGCCGAGCAACCCACCTCGAGCAGGCGCCTCGGTTTTCCCGTGTCGTCCGGATAACGCTGCAGCATCCGCAAGTACCGTCGCGTCGTGGCCCGCTTGGCGGCCTCAATTGCCGGGTTCTTGGAATGGCCGCGGATTTCATGGTAGCTCTCACCGTACAGTGCCTGCAGCCGCACTGGATCGAGCGGGAGCGCCTGGTAGATGCTCGCGCAGCTCCGGCAGCGCACGAACTGCACGTCACGATGAACGCAGAATGCGCGCCAACTCGCTGACCCGCATACCGGGCATGCGCGGACCTGCTGCGACATGCATCACTCCTCCGGAGCGGCTGACACGCGCGGTCCAGCGAACCGCGGCGGCTCGCCGCTGGCCGGACGCTTTGTTATAACGGCGACGTGTCGTTCACCCCAGAGCAGATCATTCTCCTGCTGATCATTATGAGCGCTTGCGGGGTGCTCGCGCTGGCCCGGCCGCGCGCCCAGCCCGGAATGCGGAAAGCGAAGCGCCGCCGCGACCTGGCACCCGAAGTTGCTGCAACACCCACTCAAGCCGCACCAACTTCGGCACGGCGCGCCAAAATAGCCTTGGCGCTCACGTGGTTGATCGTGGCCGTGTTTGTTTTGGGACGCGGGGGCGATCCGATCGGAATCCGCCCGGACTCCTGGAGTGATGCGAACGTTGTAGTCGCCGGGCGTAATTACGCCCGGACCGGACTGCTGGCGCACGGCGGAGCGGCACAGCACCAGGTCATTACGGATCAGAATCCCTCGGACCCATGTTTCCTCTATACCCGCTACCCGATCCTCAGCAGCCTGGTCAACGGGCTGTGGCAGCGGATCGGAATTCAGTCACCGCGCGTGCATCGGCTGTTGCCGGCGCTCTGCTCCCTGACGGCCGTGCTGGTCTGGTTCGGCATATTCGCGCGCTTCAGCGGGCCGGTAATCGCCAGCGTAGCCTGCATGGTGATGGCCACCTGCTATGCCTTCCTGGCGTACGCCGACAACCTTTTCTTTCACGGCTACGCGTTATTGGCGCTGGCCGGCGGCGTGTGGGTTTATCTGCGCGCCATGGAGCCGGACGAGCATCATCGCCTGCGCTGGTTTGGGCTGGCGGCGCTGCTGATGTTCGTCATGGCGCTTTTCACGTGGGAATACCACTTGTTCGCGGTGATCTTCATCGCCCTATATGCATTTGCATTTGCGTCGCCGGTACGGCGCGGGTATCTGGCGCTGCTGGCGCTTCCCTTGGTGGTGGCGCTGGGACTGCAAGTGGCGCAGCGCCGCGCAGCACTGGATGGCAACGAGCACGTCACCTCCCCGGCCGGTGCCGCGGGCACGTCGTTTCTGGATGACATCTATCGCCGCACGCTGGGCTTTTCGCGTTCCAGCGATTCGCCGCCCGGGCTGACGCTGGTGAGCTATCCGTTGTTCGTGGCCGGGAATTTCTTCAAGGTCTATGGCGTGCCCGCGCTGGCGGCGGCGGCGATGTTGCTGGCCGTCTTGATCCAGGATCGCAGCCGCGCGTGGCGACGTCTTGATTCGGCCGAGGCGCTGAAACTCCTATTGATTCTAGTGGCGGCCGGTGCCGGCTGGTGGCTGGTCATGCTGCAGCACACGGCCGTGCACCCGCACGTCATGCGTCACGCGCTGCCGGCCTATGCCCTGCTGATGGCGCTGACCGCCGTCCGCGCCGTGGCCGTGCTGCGCTCGGCGCGCTACGGCCCGCTGGCGCGCGTCGCCGCGGCGCTGCTATTATCGGCGCTGCTATACTCGCAGCTCGAAGGGCTCATCTGTAACCTGCGCATGCATCTGAGCGAAAATTTTGTGGATGCACGCGGGCGCAGTGACTCGGGCGTCCAGGAAGGCCAATGGTTCGCGCAGCTCGAACGGGCCGTGCCCTCCGGTGCGGTGATCCTGACCAACCATAATCGCCTGCCGCTGATGCGGCTATGGTCGCGCCGGCCCGTGTATTCAGGGTTTCTGTTCGCCCTGCCCCATAATAAACGCGCCAGCCTGGAACTGACCTTCAATCATTTGCGCGACTTATATCGCGCGCAACTGCCCCCGCTTTATTACGTACATCTGATCTGGGAACCCGATATCCAGCGGGAATTCGCGTCCGAAGCGTTGCTGCGGCTGATGCTCACGGGTAGCATGGGCAGCGGGGAGTCGGAATGGCAGCAAGCCCGAATCGTTCTGGAGGACGTGCAGGCGCACGGCCGGACGGCACGCTCCTTCTGCCCGGTCGTGGCTCAGATCGGACCGCTGCTGTGTTTCCAGATTGACCGGGCGGTCCCGCTGATGCACCGCGATTTTGATCCGTTTGGATTCCCCAGCCTGCAGGAATTCGGACCGGCGCCGTAGTCGCGCGATCCGACCGGTCTTTTTGGTCCCCGCTCAGTGCGGGCGTGAGTGCTTGATCTCCGACTCCGTCCATTCCACGTACGCACGGCCGCGGCGGGCATCGCCGGACAGCTTGAGGATTATGCGCTGGATCGATCACTGGGTCGGTCTGCCGCTGTGCTTTCTGTTCGGCCTGCTGGTACGAACATGGCGCCAGTTGCGGCCGCATGCCGCGCGCAGCGTTTCCGGGCGGCGCCCGATAGCCGTCTTCAAATTCTTCGGGCTGGGCAGCATCGTCGAGGCCACACCGTTGCTGCGCGCCATTCGGGCGCGCTATCCGGGCGCGCGGCTGGTGTTCGTGACGTTCGAATCGAATGCGGGTTTACTGCGCCGCCTCAACCTGTGCACCGACGTGCGGCTGATCCGCACGGACGCGCCGCTGCACTTCGTGACGGACGTGCTGCGCCAAGTCGCGTGGCTGATCCGACAGCGGACGGAAGCGGTCATCGATCTGGAGTTCTTCAGCAAGTTCTCGACGCTGCTGTCCTTCCTGAGCGCGGCGCCGATCCGCGTGGCGTTTCATCTCAACGATTTCTGGCGCTACAGCCTGGTGACGCACCCGGTGTATTTCAACTATTACCGGCACATCACGGAAGTCTATGAGCAGGTCGGCCGTCAACTGGATATTCCCATCGAAGACTCGCGCGTGAGCACGATCGCCGTCGACGAGTGCACGGTGCGGACAGTAGCGCAAGGCCTGCAGCGGCGCGGGTGGTCGGCCGGGCAGCGGCTGCTGGGGATCAACATCAATGCCGGCGACCTGGCCCTGGAGCGCCGCTGGCCGCGCGCGAATTTTGAGATGCTGATCCGCGCGCTGCTGGCGCGGCACGCGGATATCTTCATCGTCCTGACCGGATCACCGGCCGACCGCGAATACGTGGGCGCGCTGCTCGAACGGCTCCCGCCAGCCGCTGGCGCGCGCGTGATCTCGTGCGCGGGGACGTGGACGCTGGACGAGTTCATCGCGGCGCTGTCCCTGTTTGACGGGTTCATCACCAACGACTCCGGACCGATGCACCTGGCCGCCGCCCAGGGCGTGCCGCTGGTTTCCTTATGGGGCCCGGCCCGGCCCGAGTTCTATGCGCCGCGCGTCGTGAACCATCGAGTGCTGTACGAACGCTATCCGTGTAGCCCGTGCGTGAACATGTTCACCACGTTCGCGGGCATGTGGTGCCATCACGAGGGCTGGTGCATGCAGGCGATCACGCCGGAGGCGGTTCTAGAGGCCGCCAAGGAAATGCTGGCGGCTGCGGACGTGCGACCGCCGCGGCACACGCGGGGCGCAGGCGTTCCATCGGCCGTCGGGGTGTGAAACGGGCAAGGCGGGCCAGCTTTCGACAAGGGATGCCCCGCCGCGCTTCAAGGCCCGCCCGCCTTTCAGTCGATATCACGTCAGCGCATCGCACGCGGGAGCGCCTGGCGGGAATGCAGATATGGGCGACGAATTACCCAACGAAGCTACTCCGGAGGTCGCACCGACGCCGGCACCCGGGGCCGCTTCGACCGCGGATCTGTCGGTGGGGGGCGAGTTGGCGCGGCTGCTGCACGTGCAGGTACCGCTGAGCGTCAAGCTGGCCGAGCGCGACTTGACCATCGAATCGATCCTGCGGCTGAACGTCGGGTCGGTGCTGGAGTTTGAACGTCGATCCGACAGTGAGTTGGAGCTGGTGGTCGCCGACCAGCCGATCGGCGCGGGGCAGGCCGTCAAGATCGGCGAGAACTTCGGCCTGCGCATCACGCGTATCGGCACGCCGGGCCAACGCATTCGTGCCATGGGAAAATAGGACTCAGAGAAACTGAGAATCTGAGGAAGCGATGATCAAGAGTACCTCAGCCTCTCAGTCGCTCTGAGTCTGGTTGTGCGAGCTTGCGGGCCAGTGCCAGCGCTTCGTCGCGCGTTGTGAACGTGCCATTGAGCTGCGCGCGATAGACCTGTTCGAGCACACGCGCGTAGACGGGACCGGCCGGTACGCCCCAGGCGAGCAGGTCTTCGCCGGTGATCAGCCGTGGCGGCGCGAGTGATTCCGGGTCGAGCGCAGCGATTCGCGCCTGCAAGCGCTCCAGCGGCGCGCGGTCGCGCCCAAGCACGCGATACTCGGCCTGGGCGAGCTGCAGCAGGTCCGCGAATCTCGGGTCGGCCGCCAGCAGTTTTACGTCAGCCAAATCCAGTTTGTCCGGCTCGAGCAGCGCGGGCAGCGATGCGAGCAGCCATGTGACGTCCTGCACCGTCTCGTTGCTGTATGTTGCCGTGTGCAGCATTTCGGCCGCCTGCGGCGGTGCTGAATCGCGCAGCACAGCCGCCAGGGCGGTCGGCAGGCGCGCATCAGGCGGCAGGGCCGCCAGACGTCCCGCAAAGCTGAGCGCGGCGGATTCGTCCCAGGCGGCGGGGGGCATCAGGTGCGCGTCGAGGCCCGACTGGTGCAGTAGCGTCCAGGCAGTGGAGCGCGAGGCATGCGTCAGGATCATCTCCAGCTCCATGCGGATGCGCTCGCGGCTGATATCGCGCAGTTCGGCCGCGTGATGCTGGATGGCGCGGAAGGTGGCGGGATCAATCGTGAATCCCAGGCGCGCGGCCAGGCGAATGGCGCGCAGCATCCGCAGATGATCTTCGGCAAAGCGGCGCTCGGGATCGCCGATGGCGCGCAGCACACGGGCTTTGAGATCATCCTGCCCGCCGACGTAATCGATCACCCGCTGCTCGACGGGATCGTAGAACATGCCGTTGATGGTGAAATCTCGCCGCTGCGCGTCTTCCTGCGGACCGGTGAAAGTCACCGTGTCGGGCCGCCGGCCATCGGAATAGGCGCCCTCGGAGCGGAAAGTGGCCACCTCGACATCGACGCCGCCCATTCGTACGAGGACGACACCGAACTTGGCGCCCACCGTGCGCGTGCGGCGGAAAAGCTGCGTCACGACCGGCGGGGGCGCGTCGGTGGCCACGTCGTAGTCCTTGGGGGGCACGCCCAGCAAAAGGTCGCGCACGCAGCCACCCGCCAGTAGGGCAGTGTGACCGGCTTCGCGCAGGCCCTGAACAATCTTCTCGGCCGCGGCCCGCTTGGGTTCGCTCGACGGATCACGCCTCACGCCAACAGCATAACCGGGACGCTGAGACGCTGAGAGCGCTGAGGTTGAGATTGGTTGCCTTTCGCTTGGTTCTCAACGTCTCCGGCCCGGAGGCGAGCTCGGTGCGTCAAGCGAGCAGAAGCCACTTTTGGTGATGACCGGCATTAGCCGGGCGCGCTGAGCCGCTGATAGCGCTGGGTTACGAGTTGTCCGTAGCTCTGCGGTCTCAGCGTCTCGGCAGTCCGATTCAATCTGCACGCGGCGCGGACTTCGAGAAGAAACTGATCAGGGTGCTGCCGTAGTGGCGCTCGTCATCGAGCTGCCAGACGCCGACCGGGATCGAGGCGTAGGAGGTGCCGCGCCGGTGATGGAGCATCAGGACGGCTTCGGGATTCGAGAGCTTCGGGCCGCCCAGGCGGCGCATCAGGGTCACGAGCGGGCTTTCCGTCGACCTGTCCTGCGAGTCGGTATAGGGGGGGTCCAGCAGCAGTAGGTCAAACGGACCGCGGGCCTGTTTCGGACGGACGGCCAGTTCATACGTATCGCCCGGCACGATCACCAGGTCCGCACCGCCTTCCAATAACTGGAGATTGCTCCGAATAATTCGCAGCGCTTCGGGATCGTGTTCGAAGAACACGCAGCGGGCGGCGCCGCGCGAGACGGCCTCCAGGCCCAGCGTGCCGCCGCCGCAGAACAGGTCGGCCACCGCCAGCGGCGGCAACTCGCCGGGCGTGCCGAAGCGTGAGCCGAGGCTGTTGAACAGCGCCGCTTTGACGCGATCGGGCATGGGGCGGGTGACCGGCGGCGCCGGCGCCTGGATCAGGCGCGAACGCCATTTGCCGGCGATGATGCGCAGGGTGACGGGTTTGATTTTTTGACCGGCGCGGGTCACGGGTCTTATACTCGGTCCGGCGCGCGCGATGTGCAAGGCTGGCGCGTGGCTATGCCAAGATTGGACGCTGTGACGCTGAGGAGCTGAGAGAACCTGAAATAGAGAATTCTCAGTCCCTCAGCGTCTCAGCGTCAAAACGATCGGGTGACGATGGGAAGCGTATTGTGTGAACACTGTACGGCCGTCTGCTGCCGGTATATCGCGCTGCCGATCGACAAGCCGCGCACGCGGCGCGACTTCGATGATCTGCGCTGGTATCTGATGCACGAGAACGTCAGCATCTTCGTCGAAGACGGCGACTGGTACGTACAGTTCTTCACGCGCTGCAAGAACTTGCAGGCCGACAACCGCTGCGGCATCTATGCGACCCGGCCGGAGATTTGCCGTGAATACAAAGCCGGCGACTGCGATTATTGCGGGGGAGACTACGGTTACGAGCACTGGTTCACGGATTCCGAGCAGCTCGAGACCTACGCGCGGCAGCGCTTCGCGCAGCGCGCGGCGCGCCAAGCACGGGCAAGCGATAAACCCGCTTGCCCATGCCACCCAAGGCGGCGCGTCGGGCGACCGATCCACACGCGGCGCGGAGCGCCGTCAAAGCCGGTACAACTGGGGCTTCCAAGGTGAACAGCCGCGAAAAGGTACAGAAGGCGCAAGAACTGGGTACCCTTGGTCTTGCGCCTTCTGTGCCTTTTCGCGGCTGTTTTGCGGGTAGCTTGCTGAGCTTCGCATGAAGTTTCAGGGTCCTAAAGGCACGCGCGACTTCTATCCGGAGGACATGGCCGTCCGGGACTGGATCTTCGAGCGCTGGCACCGCGTGGCGCGGCGCAACGGCTTGGTCGAAGTTGACGGGCCGATCTTTGAATACCTCGACCTGTACCGCGCCAAGAGCGGCGAGGCGATTGTCTCGGAACTTTTTCACTTCGAAGACCGCGGCGGGCGCGAGTTAGCGATCCGGCCCGAGTTTACGCCGACGCTGGCCCGCATGGTGGCGGCGCGCGCCAGCAGCCTGCCGCGGCCGATCAAGTGGTACAGCGTGCCGCGCCTGTGCCGCGCCGAAAAGCCCCAGCGCGGGCGGCTGCGCGAGTTCTTTCAGTGGAACGTCGATATCCTCGGGGAGGAGGGCGGGATCGCCGATGCCGAGTGCATTTACGTGGCAGTCGATTTCTTCCGCGAGTGCGGGCTGAAGCCCGAGCACGCGGTGATCAAGATCAACTCGCGGATGCTGATGGCCGACGTGCTGCGGCACGCCGGCTTTGCGGCCGAGCAATTTGACGCGTTGTATGCGGCGCTCGATCGCCGCGCGCGAGTACCGCCGGAGGTCTTCGATCAGAGCCTCAGCGAGCTGGGCGCCATAGCTCCGCAGAAGGAAATCTTACTGTCGCTCGGCACCCATAGCGGTCCAGCGGGGCTGGAGCACGTGGGGCGGATTCTGGCAAACGATGCGGAGGGGCAGGCGCACGTCCAGCAGGTGCGCGCGTGCTTTGAGTTGTTGGAAAAGCTGGGTGTGGGGGCTTACTGCCGCTTCGATACGGGCGTGGTGCGCGGCCTGGCCTATTACACCGGACTGGTATTTGAAGGCTACGGCCTGGGCGGTCTGCAGCGGGCGATCTGCGGCGGGGGGCGCTATGACCAGCTTGTGGCGACCGTCGGCGGGCCGCCGCTGCCGGCCGTGGGCTTTGCGACGAGCGATGTGGTGGTGCAGGATTTGCTGGTCGAATTCCGACTGCTGCCCGAGCTGCGCGAGGCCATCGACCTGTTCGTGATCGATGCGTCGGAAGCCGAATTCGAACGCGTGCTCGCATTGGTCAACCGGCTGCGCCAGGCCGGACACGGGGCCGTTTTTTCGTACCGGCGCCAGCCGCTGGGCAAGCAGCTCAAGGCGGCCGCGGCGCGCGGCGCGCGGCGGGTGGTGATTGTCGATCGCTTGACGGCGCCGGGCGAGCAGGTGATCCTGAAAGATATGGAGAGCGGCCGGCAGGCGCTGGTGACGCTTGAGGCGCTGCTCGGCGATCCAATGATACCACTGTAGGGTTCTGAGACGCTGAGGACGCAGAGGAAAATATAAGAATCTTCTCAGCGCTCTCTGCGCCTCTGCGTCAAAGAATACCAGCGTAAAGAGTCCAACTCGCGATGAGTCGACGGCACATCCATTACGAGGCGGCTTTCGAGGACTACCTGCGGTCGCGCGGGCTGCCGTACGTGCCCGTGGATGAACACCGCAAAGTGATTTTCGCCGGCGCTCGGGTCAAATCGTTCGATTTTCTGGTGTACCGGCCCGGCGGGAAAACGTGGCTGGTGGATATCAAGGGGCGCAAATTTCCGTATGACATCGGCGGCAACCGGCGCTGCTGGGAAAACTGGGTGACGCGCGAGGACCTGGACGGCTTGCAGCAGTGGCAGCGCACGTTCGGCGACGGCTTCGAGGCTGTGCTGGTGTTCGCCTACTGGCTGACAGATGCCAGCGTCGCACCGCCGACGCCGTACGTGCATCCCTTCCGGGGCGAGTATTATGCGTTCATGTCGATCCGCGCCGAGGATTACCAGGCGCACTGCCGGCCGCGCTCGGCGAGCTGGCAAACGCTGGCGCTGTCCACGAGAAACTTCCGGCGGCTGGCCAGCCCGGTGCAGGCGGCTTAACCACCAAGTCGCCACGCTGAACCGCCAAGACGCCAAGATCGCCAAAAAAGCTGGCCGCGGAGGGTCTTTTCTTGGCGTCCTTGGCGTCTTGGCGGTTTCCACTTAGGGCGTTGTGGCGGCTGGGTGTTTACGGTCGCGGTTCGCCGGGTATAATCGCGCGTATGGAACGCCTTGGCAATGAATCGCGATCGGCCCGCCATCTCCGCAGGATCGTTCGCTCTGCGGTATGGGCCGGGGTTTTGGTGCTGTGCTCCGCAACCTGGGTGGCGGCGCAAACGCCCGTGAACCCGCCCGATCCGCCCGACAAGCCGGTGTGGCAATGGATCTTTACGGTCATTTTCGCCGGCGTATTGGGAGCCATAGCGTTCTGGAACCCCAAACGCTCGCACCAGAGTTAAGCGCCGCGTCCTGCGGCGCGGCGTATCCGTTCGGGAGTGTGATCATGCTGAGCAAACGCGGCCTGGTGGTGATGCTGGCGATCTTGAATGGGTTGCTGCTGCTGGGACTGATCCTGTCGGTGACGGGGCTGCCGGGGGCCTATGCCCAGCTTGGCGGACCGCGGCCGGGGGATTTCATCGCCGTCACGGCCGAGGCCAGCTCGGGCGTCAGTGATGCACTCTACATCATCGACGTGCCCGAGCACAAGCTGCACCTGTTCATTCCGGAAGGTCCGCAGACGCATAAGCTGGCCTATATGGGTTCGCGCGATCTGGAGAAGGATTTCGGCAAGAGCAAATGAGGTGTTTTGACGCTGAGACGCAGAGAGCACAGAGAAGCAACTGGTTTGAATGATCTCAGCGCCTCAGCGTCTCAGCGTCAAAAGAACGGGACAAACATGTCATCCAAAGACTTCGCGATTGGCGTTCTGAGCACCACGGCGGTGATCCTCCTGGTGGGACTGATCCTGGTCCATCAGATGCCTGCGCCGGCGCAGGCCTCCGGCATGGCCGGCTGGAGCCGGGAGTATACGTACTACGCGGCCGTCGGTCGGTTGCAGCCCAACGAGGAACAGCTTTACGTCATCGACGCTTCGGCGCAGCTCATGAACGTCTACACCTATGACATCAATGCTCGGGCCATCAGCCTGCTGCAGAGCGTTCCGCTGGACAAGATGCGCGAATCGGCCATCCCCGAAGCCCGAGGCGGCAAGGCGCACGGCCGGCCACGGCCCTGACCGGCGAGAGCCCCCCGCCGGTCAATGCAACATAACATATCTTATGGGACGTTATCCGGGCGGTAGGGCGGTCCCGCTCAATTTCAGCGCGCGCCGCCAGGCCGGCGCGCCCGGCGGGCTGGC
>DASXUA010000404.1:0-5408 GCA_036505095.1 Phycisphaerae bacterium | reverse complement strand
GCGCGGTGATGGAGACAACCTACACGCGCAAGAAGTGACGCTAGTGGTGCGGGCCTCTGGCCTGCACCGCGGAATCGAGGAGAATCCGCATGCACTTTGCGGCGGCCCAGCAGTTCATGCGCGAGCAGCACATCGACGGCTGGCTGGTTTACGATTTCCGCGGCAACAATCCGGTGCTCGCCCAGCTTCTGCCCGGCAAGCGCTGGACGACGCGCCGGGCCGTTCTGTTCATTCCCGTCTCCGGCGAGCCCGTCCTGCTGTTCCACGGTATCGACGAGGAGCAATTCAAAGGCGCTGCCGTCCGCAGCGAACGCTACCTCACGTGGCGCGAATTCCGCGAGTGGCTCGCCCGCTGCGTGTCCGGTGCGCCGCGCGTGGCGCTGGAGTATGTGCCCGGCGCGATTCTTCCCGTGGCCTCAATCGTCGATGCCGGAACCGTCGAGTTGATTCGCTCACTGGGAGTGGAGGTGGTCTCGTCGGCCAACCTGATACAGGTGACGGTGGCGTGCTGGTCGCCGACAGCCCGCGAGGCGCATGGGCGCGCCTCCGCGCAGGTGGCGAAGATCAAGGACGACGCTTTCGCACTCATCCGCGAGCGCCTGGCAAGCGGGCGGGCGGTGAATGAGTACGAGGTGCAGCAATTCATCGTGCAGCAGTTCGCGGCCGCGGGATTGGAATCCAGCGAGCCGCCGATCGTGTCGGTGAATGCCCACAGCGGCAACCCGCATTTCGAGGTGTCAGCCGCCGCGCCCGCGACCATTCAGCGGGGCGATTGGGTGCTGATCGACATGTGGGCGCGCGCGCCCGGCGACGAGCACGTCTTTTCGGATATTACCTGGGTGGCCTATGCCGGCCGGGAGGTCCCGCCGCGGCATCGGGAGGTCTTCGCGGCCGTGCGGGCGGCGCGCGACGGCGTCGTGCGGCGCGTGCAGCAGGCCTGGCAGGCTCGCGAGCGTATGCAGGGTTGGCAGCTCGATGACGTGGCGCGGAACACGATCGTCGCCGCTGGCTTCGAGGCCTACGTCCGCCATCGCACCGGTCACAGCCTCAGCCCCGGCCCGGCGGTTCACGGCTTGGGCGTTAACCTCGACAACCTCGAGACGCACGATACGCGCGAGGTCCTGCCGGGCATCGGCTTCACGGTCGAGCCGGGCATTTACCTGCCGGAGTTCGGCGTGCGCCTGGAGATCAATATGTTCGTCGATCCGCAGCGCGGGCCAACGATCACGAGCTGCGTACAAGACGAGGTCGTCCTGCTGGAGTAGGTCGCGCAGTCAAAGCCGCCCACTGCTGCAAAACGCAGCACAGAAAGGTTACGTAGCCTCGCGAAGGACCTCGGTCGTGAAGCGGTACAGGTGCGTGTCGGGGTCGCGCCAGGCATCGGGCGGCAGCTCGGCCTTATGCGCGCAGCAATAAGTCAGCAGCTCCTCGACGGTCCAGCCGCGCTCGGCCGCCACCTCCGGCAGGAAACACCCGCTGGCCAGCGCGCGCCGGATCAAGACCCCGTGCACACCGATGACAAAATCCGCCGGCGACGCGGCGCGCTCCAGAGCGCCGAGCAGCGAAACCGTGACGCGCAGGCGCGGCAGATCGGCGAGCGTCATGGGCCGGTCTATGAAGCGCGGATCGCGCCCCGCATGCCGCGCGATCTGCGCGAGGCTGCCGAGCAGCGCTCCATCGACGGCGAACGTGCCGATGCAACCGCGCAGGTCGGCGCCGTCATACAGCGATACAAACAGGCCGCCGTAGCTCGGGCTCGCCTCCAACTCCGACCAGAGCGGCGCCGGCGCGCCGCCGAGTTCTTCGATCAAAGCAGCGCGGGCGACTTGGAGAAGGATCTGTCGTTCGTCGCCGTTCATCCGCGGTTGCCGCTATCATAATAATCGACCCGCGCGCTGCAAAGGGCGTCGTGCGTAGCGCCGGCTTTCGACCGGTACCAACGCGATATTGAGTTCAACGTCCGTTTCGGCTAGGGTGCTGAGCGGCGCGCCGGCCGCGTCATCTCTGCGGCCGCGGTGCCGTGGCAGGAACAAACCATGAAAGCTCTCATTGTGTTGGTGGTTCTCGCCGGATTGATCGCCGCGGTCTGCTTCTGGACTTGGAACCAGGGTTCCAACGCCATGTCCGTGCAGATCGCGTTCGGAAGTCCCGGAGCCAAAGGCATCCCGCTGGATGTGTGCCTGACATCCGACATGAGTACCATCTCCGGGCCGGAAGGTGCGGCGATCTACAATTCGGTCTGGCAGCAGTGGGTCAATGAGCGGTTCACACTCAAGGACTCGGCCGACAACGCGGTGCCCTGCGAGTATAGCAACGGCAGCCAACTCATTGGCGGCTCGCGCGGCAAAACCGACATTGGCTATCTCAAGGCGACGCTCAAACCCGGCGAGCACTACGTCTTCACCTATCGCCCCGTCCCGGACCAACCAGCGGCGTTCCGCGGCGAGCTGACCGCGCCGGACAGCGCCAAGACGCCCTCGATGCTGCGGCTTGCGGGCGTGAAGCTTCGTCGTTAGCGCACCTGGTGCACGGCGGAGTTCATGCCGCGCCGCCGGCGACACGGCACTCAGAATTCGTCGGCGCCATGGAGCAGCGCGCCATCCGAAGAGCCGGAAAGCAGATGCGTGCGAAATCCGGTGTGGGCCTCATAGGCGTTGACGACCTCGGCGATGGTCTGCCGCGCGGCGGGCGTGTCGCTCAGCAGCACGCTGACCACGCCGCCCGACCCGCAGCCTGAAGTGCGCGCTCCCCAGATACCGTCGGCCGGACCCCGGCGGCGCAGGGCATTGACGAGGCGCTCGGTGGCGAGGTCACCCAGACCGCAGCGTTGCCCGCAACTCCAGTGCGAGGCGTACATCAGCTCACCCGCATCCAGCAGCGCCCCGCGTTCGCCCGTGCGCGTGGTGCGCGCCAGACGATCGATGAATTGATGCGCGCGGGCATTCTCGTAAACATGATGCTCGGTGCGCGAGCGGATTTTGTAGAACGACTCGGGCGCCAGCGCCGCGCCGCATTCCGGCAGTTCGCCGAAACGCTGGCTGAAGGCCTTGCCGCGCATTTGCGTCGGCAGCTTGTCGCGCAGCTTCGTCACGTACTCCGAGACGGTGAGGTTGCCAAGTTGACCGGTCCACACCGTGCCGTCCGCCGCGCCGGCCAGCAGCGTTTGCACAATTCGCCGGCCCATCGCCGCGGCCACATGCGCGTCACAGCACTTGCGCGCCGCCTCGCGATGCCGCGATCCCGACATGATCCCGAGCACGGTGATGCCCGGCGGCAGGCACAGCGCCGACGCACTCGGCCCGGCGGGTGCGCGCACCTGCAGCGGCACTCCCGCCTCGCCCGTCAGCACGGTCCACGGCGCGGCCGGGCCCAGCGGAATCCCCGGTACGATCCGCTGCGCCTGCTGGCAGATGGCCACGGCCTCCTGCGCTTCGATCGACCGCTCGAAGAATCGGCTGAGCGCCAGCAGCGCTGCGGCTTGCACGCTGATGCTGGATTCCAGGTGGTTGTCGTCAGCAGCGCCGTCGATGTAGATCGACACGCCGCCGCCGAAGTGCGCCGCGCCGCCCAACTGCACCAGCACCCGCAGCAGCGCGTGGATGGCCCGCTCGGCCAGGCTGCCGGAGACCGGCGCCGCAGGAGTCGCGCACGGCTCCGCATTATCCGCGAAAAACCCAACCGGCCAGAGCGCGGGCTCGCCCGCGCTTTCACATTCGCTTGAGAGTCGTGCGAGGCTGATGCGACAATCGTCGCGCGGCTGCACCGCCACGACGACACTCTCGTGCAGGGGCCAGCAGAGCGCCAGCGCGCCCGTGGCGTCGGCGACCCCGCCCATCACGTCCAGAGGCAGCGGGGCGCGCGCCACGACGGTTCGGCCGGCGCTGGGCAGCCCCGCGCGCTCCAGGTGGGCGAAGGACGAGTCAAGCGGCTGTGCGGCGGCGGGCGCAGCCCCGATCGCGGTCTGAACGCTCATGAGGTCGCAAATCCGGTTACGCCGTGCCGCGTGCGGCCTTCGGCTGATTCCATTCAGCAAACCTGTCGCAAGACCGACTCGTCCACGTAGATGGGCGTGTCGCCCGCTGCTCCAAGGGCGATGGCATCTGACGGCCGGGAGTCCACCTCGATCACGCTGCCGTTTCGCCGGATCACCAGCTTGGCGAAGAAGGTGTGGCTCTTCAACTCGCTGATCACGATCTGTTCGAGTTCGCCGCCCAGACCGGCGATGATCTGCGCAATCAGATCGTGCGTCAGCGGCCGCGGAGTCATGATTCCTTTTACGCGCCGATCAATCGCCAGGGCCTCGTTGATACCGATGACGATCGGAAAATGGCGCTCCCCGTCGCGCTCCCGCAGGATGATGATCTGCGATTCGGCGTTCTCGCTGATCACAATCCGCGATAGATCCATCCGCACCAACATAAGGGGCCCCTTCACCGCGCCCGTTGGGAGCGTATCGAGCCGCTGGAATGCTGTCAAGCCAGCGCACAAGCAAACACCGCGGCCGCGCTGCGTTCAAAACCGCGAACGTCAGCGAGCGTTTTGGTGCGCTCCCTTACGGTCGCGGTTCTGAACGCGAAGCACGGCCGCGGTGTCGAAGGCCTGCGCCGCGACGGCTCACGGTCATTCGTCTGGATTGAAGAGGATCAAGAAGTCGCTCACATCGCGCAGGTCCGTATCGCCGTCCAGGTCGGAATCGAATCCCAGCCGGCAATCATGCAACTGAGGAATGGAAGGATTCACGACCTCCGGGTCGCGTCCAGGCCCGCCATTGGCGATGCAGTAGGTCATGAAGAACCAGTCGTCCAGGTTGATGCGCAAATCGCCCGGCCAGCTATCGGCCGAGTCGAACAGCTTCCGCCCCAGACTGCCAAGGAAATCGAGCAACTGCGTCCGCTGCGCCGCGGCCAGCGCGTTGAAGGCGGCATACGAGGCCTGGGCCTCGCATTGACTGCCGGGAGGCGAAAATTCGCAGCTTGCGGCCGGCACGCAGCCATGCGCGTCGATCACGGGGACAAATCCTTCGACCGTGCTGGCGCTGCCCAAGCTGACACAGCCCGTATGTAGCAAAGCCACGCGTTGCCGCAGGCCCCATAGCGGCGTCGTGCGGAACTCCAGGCCGGTCGCATCGCCGAACACAATGTGGTCGCCGGTGCCGATATCGTGCAGCAGCCAGTCGCTGTACGGGTGAATGGTCTTATTCGCCAGCACGGCGAAGGCCGCGCCGCCCGCGCCGTTATTCGGCTGCGGCGAGAGCAGCCCGGTGGTCCAGGTCGCAATGTGGCACGCGCCGCAACCGACTTGATTGAACACCGTTTCCCCGGGCAGCGTGCCCTGCGGCGGCCACTGCGGCGGCACGCCCAGCAACTGCTGAAAATCGGTAAAGGCGTCGATCTTCTCCACGCCCGGTG
>DASXUA010000403.1:0-6895 GCA_036505095.1 Phycisphaerae bacterium | reverse complement strand
GCCGAGCCAAAGGTGGGCGATGCGCGCATTCAGGGCAAGCCCGGCGTGCTGATCGCGCTGCTCAGTCAATTCGGCGCTAACACGCTCGAGACGACGCGCCGGTTGGAGGGCGTGCTGGCCGATCTCAAGCCGTCACTGGAGGCGCAGGGTATCCAGCTTTTTCCGCCACTGTTCCGCCCGGCGAGCTTTATCGAGACCGCCGTCCATAACATCGGGCACTCGCTGCTGCTCGGGGCGGTGTTCGTGGTGGCAGTGCTGTTTCTGTTCATGTTCAATCTGCGGGCGGCGTTCATCTCGATTACCGCCATCCCCCTATCGTTGCTGGTGGCGATTATCGTGCTGGACCGCTGGGGGCTGACGCTTAACACCATCACGCTGGGCGGGTTGGCGATCGCGCTGGGCGTGGTCGTCGACGATGCCGTTATCGACGTCGAGAACATCTATCGGCGTCTGCGCGAGAATGCCGCCAGCCCGGAGCCGCGCTCGAACTTCCGCGTGGTGTTGGATGCCTCGCTCGAAGTCCGCAGCGCCGTGGTCTACGCGACCTTCGTCGTGGCGCTGGTCTTCTTGCCGGTGCTGTCCATGTCGGGCCTGCAAGGGCGGCTGTTTGCACCCTTGGGGCTGGCGTACATCCTGGCCGTCATGACGTCCCTGGGAGTGGCACTGACCATCACGCCGGCACTTTGTATGGTTCTATTGCCGCGGCGGGCGCGGACGGCGCGTGAGCCGCGGCCGATCCGGGGAATGAAGGCAGGATATCGCCGACTGCTGTTGCCGCTCATGCGGTATCCCGGCGCTGTGATCGGGCCGGTGCTGCTGTTTTGCGCGATCGCGGCCCTGCTGCTGCATCGCTTTGGCGCCGAGTTCCTGCCGGAGTTTCGCGAAGGGCATTTCGTCCTGCACATCAACACCATTCCGGGATCTTCGCTGCAGGAATCGGGCCGGGTCGGCAGCCTCATCGCGGCCGAGTTGCTCAAAGACAAACGCATCCAGACCGTGCCACAGCAGATTGGCCGGGCCGAGTTGGGCGAGGATGCATGGGGCCCGCACCGCAGCGAATCCCACACGCAACTTGCGCCGAACACGACGGCCAAAGAGCAGGACCAGGTGGAGGACTTCATCCGGCAGACCCTCAAGAGCTTCCCGGGAATCACGTTCGATGTCACGACGTTCCTGGGTGATCGCATCGGCGAGACGATCTCGGGCGAAACGGCCCAGGTGGTGGTGAGCGTGTTTGGCGAAGACCTGGACGCGCTCGACCAGAAGGCGCGCGAGGTGGCTGACGTGCTCGCTGGAATCCGGGGCAACGCCGATGTGCTGGTGGCCTCTCCGCCCGGGGCGCCGCAGTTGGCCATTCAACTTCGGCCGGAGCGGCTGCTGCAGTTCGGCTTCCAGCCGACGCAGGTGCTCGATGCCATGCAAACAGCTTACCAGGGCACGCGGGTGGCGCAGACGTACGAGGGTAGCCGCGTCTTCGACGTGGCGGTGATATTGGATGAGCAGTACCGGCGCGATCCCGAAGACGTGCGCGGCCTGCTGCTGCGCTCACCGGACGGCGTGCTGGTGCCGCTGAGCGAGTTGGCCGACGTGTATCTGACCACGGGCCGCTACACGGTCCTGCATGACGGCGCGCGGCGCCGGCAGACGGTCACCTGCAACGTGCGCGGCCGCGACGTCGCCTCGTTCGTGGCCGAGGCCAAGCAGAAGGTGGCCGCGCAGGTTCGCTTCCCGGGCGGCGTGTACCCGATCTTCACCGGAGCGGCTGAAGCCCGCGCCCAGGCGCGCAATGAGCTGTTCGTGCATTCCTCGATTGCGGGCTTGGGCATCGTTCTGCTGCTGGCCATGGTCTTCGGCAGCCTGCGCAATCTGCTGCTGGTGCTGGTGAATCTGCCGCTGGCCTTCGTCGGCGGCGTGGTGGCGGCTTACTTCAGCGGCGGCAATCTTTCGCTCGGTTCGCTGGTCGGTTTCGTCACGCTGTTCGGCATTACCACGCGCAACTCGATCATGATGATATCGCATTACGATCATCTGGTGCGTGAGGAGGGCATGCTTTGGGGACTGGACGCGGCGCTGCGCGGCGCGTCGGAGCGAATCGTGCCGATCCTGATGACCGCGTTGGTGACGGCGCTGGGGCTGCTGCCGATCGCGCTGGGCAGCGGCGAGGCCGGCCGCGAGATTGAAGGACCGATGGCCATCGTGATTCTCGGCGGCCTGGCGACCTCGACGCTGCTGAACCTGCTGGTCTTACCGACGCTGGCCCTGCGCTTCGGGCGTTTCGGAAGGCGTACGGAAATGGATGATTAGCACGCGGTTCAGTAGCGCGATCGTAAGGGGCTGCACCACGACACTCGGTGAGTTCGTGATTCGATCCGCCGCGGGGGCGAAGGGGGCAACGCATGTGGGTACCAGGATACATTTTCGAGCGGCGCGGTTGGATCGGCGCACTGATTCTGTTTCCGGCGATGCTGTTGGCGTTCCTCAGCCGGCCGCGCATCGGTGAAAACTCGGTTTCGGAGATCGCGCTGGATGCGCTCGCCTGGCTGCTGCTGGCATGCGGAGGCGGCATGCGCCTGTGGGCCACCATGTACATCGGTGGGCGTAAGGGCAAGAAGCTCGTCACGCGTGGTCCCTACGCCCTTTGCCGCCATCCGCTTTACGTCGGCTCGTTCCTGATCATTCTGGCGCTGATGGTGCTGCTCAAGAGCCTGGTGTTTGCCGGCGCGGTGGCCGTGGTCCTCGTGGCCTATACCGCCTTTATCATCCCGTCAGAAGAAGCCTATCTGCGGAGCATCTTCGGCGGAGAATACGCAGAATACTGCCGCTGGGCGCCGTCGTACCTGCCGAATCTCCGTCGCTGGCGCCGTCCGGGACTGGCGCGGGTCAAAGTCAGTGCGGTCATGCTGGAGTTCGTGCGGGTACTCGGATGCGTATTGTTCGCGGGTGGCTGCGAGACGCTGCTGGCGCTGCGCGCCCACGGTCCGTGGCCGTATCTGTTCAATTTGCCGTAGGCGCCCTGCTCACTGCACGAACCCGAATGCTTGTTAGCCTGGCATGCAGCGCTGCGCGTAGCTTTCCAACAATTCGGCGACATCGGTCCGATTGTAGCGCTGCGCCTGGTGAATTGGCAGCACCCCCTTTTCGCTTTCTTGCATTGGGTCCATTCCATGATCCAGCAGCCAGCGGATGACTTCGATTGGGGCATGACAGACGGCTCCGTGCAAAGTGGACCACTTACCACGCTCAGGAGGATCGAGCCGTGCCCCATGGTCATGGAGCAGCTCCAGCAGCGGGACCGAGGCGTGCTCCCCGATTCTGTCCATGACCGTCTCGCCGAAACACGTCCTGGCTTTGATTTCGGCCCCGCGATCCAGGAGCAACTGCACGGCTTCGACTTGATGCTCGCTCACGGCGGCATGCAAGGGAGTGCCGTCCAAATCATCCATCGCCTCAATATCGGCGCCAGCATCGAGCAGGCGCTCGATGATGCGCAGGAAGCCCTTCTCCGCCACCGCATGAAGTGCAGACTTCGGCCAGATCGTAGATCGCGCATTCACATCGGCGCCGCTGGCGAGCAGCAATTCGATCATCTCTGCATGGCCCAGCATGGCCGCATGGATCAGCGGTGTGTCCCCGTATTCCGTCGTGGTATTGACGTCAGCACCATGAGCGATCAACAGGCGAACCGCGTCCAGTTGATTCTCGATTGCCAGATAGTGCAGGGGAGTCTCGCCGCAGGGACCACCGGTGTCGTGTACTAATTCGGGGTGCGAGCGAAGGATGCGCTCTGCCTGTTGCAGATCGCGGAAAGCGCAAGTCATGAATTCGCGTGCGGGCTTACCGAACATAGTGCATGTCTGTTCTGAGTCTGGCCGCCACGGCGCTCGCTCACGCTCGCGGTTCTGAACGCGACCGCCAATTCGTCAGTCGCCACTTCATGCGCGTGCGGATGTGCGCTGCGGCTGCTGCGACTTCTCGATCTTGGCCCAGGTGTCCTTCAGCGTCACGGTGCGATTGAAGACCAGCGCGCCGTCGCGCGAATCCGGATCGGCGCAGAAGTAGCCCAGCCGCTCGAATTGAAAACGGTCCGGGTTGATCGTCCCGTGGGCATCGACGTTGACGCGCGCGCTGGCCAGGCTCGGTTCGAGCCAGGCCGGCTTGATGATTTCCAGAGAGTTCGGGTTCAGGTTGGTCTTGTAATCCACGCCTGCGGGCACGTCCTCCGGGAACGGGCTGCTGAACAGATGATCGTAGAGCCGCACCTCGGCCGGGATGGCGTGGGCGGCGCTGACCCAATGGAGCGTGGCCTTGACCTTGCGGCCGTCGGGCGCGTCGCCACCGCGCGTGGCCGGGTCGTAGGTGCAGCGCAGCTCGGTCACCGCGCCGGTCTTGGAGTCCTTCACGACGCCGGTGCAGGTGATGAAATACGCATAGCGCAGCCGCACTTCGCGGCCGGGCGAGAGGCGGAAGTAGCCTTTGGGCGGCTCCTCGCGGAAGTCGTCCTGCTCGATGAACAGGACGCGCGCGAACGGGATCTTGCGTGTGCCGGCCGCCGGATCCTCAGGGTTGTTGATGGCGTCTAGTTCCTCGACCTGCCCCTCCGGATAGTTCTCAATCACGACCTTGAGCGGCTTCAGCACGGCCATGCGGCGGGGAGCGCTACGGTTCAAACCGTCGCGCACCGCATGCTCCAACCGCGAGACCTCGATCACGCTGTTGAACTTGGCCACACCGACGTCGGCCCAGAACTGGCGGATCGCTTCGGGCGTGTAGCCGCGCCGCCGCAGGCCCGAGAGCGTCGGCATGCGCGGATCGTCCCAGCCGCGCACGTGGCCGCCTTTCACCAGTTCCAGCAGCTTGCGCTTGCTCATCACGGTGTGAGTCAGCTCGCCGCGGGCGAACTCGATCTGCTGCGGATGGTGAATCTTCGGACCGTATTCACCGGCCGGCCCGCGGCCCGCGTTGATGGCATCGATGAACCAGTCATAGAGCGGACGGTGATTCTCGAACTCCAATGTACAGATCGAATGCGTGATGCCCTCGATCGAATCCTCCAGCCCGTGGGCCCAATCATACATCGGATAGACGCACCAGGCGTCGCCCTGCCGATGGTGATGGGCGTGAACGATGCGGTACATGACTGGGTCGCGCAGGTTCAGATTCGGCGAGGCCATGTCGATTTTGGCGCGTAGCGTGCGCGAGCCGTCGGGGAACTCGCCCTTGCGCATGCGTTCGAATAGATCGAGATTCTCCTGGACGCTGCGCTCGCGATAGGGGCTGTTGCGGCCGGGGCTGGTGAGCGTGCCGCGATACTCGCGCATCTGCTCGGCGTTCAGATCGCAGACATAGGCCTTGCCCTTCTTGATCAACTCAACGGCCCAGTCGTGCATCGCCTGGAAATAGTCCGAGCCGTAGAAAAGTCGATCCTCCCAGTCCGCACCCAACCAGCGGACGTCCGCGATGATCGAGTCGACGTACTCCTGCTCTTCCTTTTCGGGATTGGTGTCGTCGAAGCGCAGGTTGAACTTACCACCATACTTGGCCGCCAGGCCGTAATTCAGGCAAATACTCTTGCCATGCCCGATGTGCAAATACCCGTTCGGCTCCGGCGGAAAGCGCGTATGCACCCGCCCGCCCCACCGACCGGTGCGGTTGTCCTCTTCAACGATCTCCTCGATGAAGTTGAGCGGTGCTCGTTCCGGTTCAGTTGCCATGATATTGCCGATTGAGTATAGAGTACGCGGCTGTCCAGAACCAACACGAGATTTGCATCAAACGACCAAGCTGATGGCCATGATTGGGATGCCGAGAGCCGTTTGAGGCCGTACCGGGCTTGGCGTAGAATTTATGGCGGCGAACCGAGGGACGGATGTGACACGCAGAGGCATTGCCAAAGGCAGAACTATTGAGCTGGAGGAACCGTTACCCTTCCCGGAGGGTCAAGTCCTGAACATCTTGGTCGAGCCTGCCCCGGATCTTGGGCAGCGCGGCTCGCCTGCGCTGATTCTACGCGTCAGTCAGGAACCACCGCACATGGCACCGGGGGCTATCTCAGCACTTGAGGAGGCTATTGCCAAGAGCCGCTTGCCCGTCCGATCCGAGGGTCCGTTCGATGATAGTCCTGCCTGATGGACTATCTTCTCGATACGGATGCGTTCAGCGACTTGGTGGGCGAACATCCGCGAGTGATCGCGCGGATCGCAGCCATGCCTACCGAAGACCGCATCGCAATCTGTTCGATCGTTGCGGGCGAGGTGGCATATGGCATCGCCCGGCTACCACAGGGAAAGCGGCGCCGTGAAATCGAAGCCAAGGCAGCCAAGCTTCTGCCGACGATTATCTGTCACCCAGTACCGCCCAGCGCCGGCGAGCACTATGCCCGGATCAAAATAACTCAGCAAAAGGCGGGGCTGTCGTTGGACGAGAACGATCTCTGGATCGCTGCCTGCACGGCGGCATACGACGCAACCCTCGTGAGTCGCGATCTGGACTTTGCCCGGATCGGAGGTCTGCGCGTCGAGAATTGGACAGCATAGCGGCAGGGAGGCCTATACTGGGATCGATGCCTCGGACCAGCGCCGGACTTCTGATGTACCGCGTGCGTGATGGCGTGCTGGAGGTGCTCTTGGTCCATCCTGGCGGGCCGTTCTGGCGCAACAAGGACGCGGGCGCCTGGACAATTCCTAAAGGCGAGGTCGCGCCGGACGAGGATGAGTTCAGCACGGCGGTGCGCGAGTTTAGGGAAGAGACCGGAATGGCGGCCGCTGGCCCGTTCATCGATCTGGGCACAATTAAGCAGAAGGCCGGCAAGATTGTGCACGCCTGGGCGTTTGCCGGCGACTGCGACCTGTCCACGCTCAGGAGCAACATGACACGACTCGAATGGCCGCGCGGCTCC
>DASXUA010000402.1:0-7034 GCA_036505095.1 Phycisphaerae bacterium | reverse complement strand
AGGTAACCGTGCATCGCAACGGTTCGATTTTTCTGCGGGACGCGATGGCGCTGACGGCCGGCGACCTGGTGCTCGATGGACTCACCTTCTCTGATTGCCCGCAGGAGGGCGGTGGAACGCCGCCGGTGCTTAGCGGCGCCTCGGACGCCACGGTGAGCGCCGGCAATCTGGTGCTCACCGGCTGCGCGAGCCTCGGATTCTCGTCTTCGCAGTCGCTGCTGATTTCCGGGGATTTCGTGAATGAGAGCACGTGTCCGGGGGACTTCAACTTCAATGGGAACATGAACATGGGTGGGGCGTCGTCACTGGGAGCCCCACCGCCGCAGACGTTCGAGGTGGCCGGACGCGATCTGGGGCCGGGCGTGGCCGGATTCGCGACCAATTTTTCGATGGGCGGGCTCGAGATCGCGCCCGGAGCCAATGTTCTCTTCCAGGATCAATTCGACAACTTCCAGGACGGCCAGACGCCCTGCGGCGAGGCGCTGTACGTGGGCCATTTGACGCTGCGCGCCGGATCGACCATCACGCTCGATAACTGCCGTGTGTACTTCAACCAGTTGCTCGACGAGGGAGGCGCCGTGAACCTGATCGGCTGCGCGGGCGTGGTTCCCACCGGCGATTCGAACGGCGACGGCGCCATCAACCTGATCGACTTTGCCGGGCTGCTGTCATGCTTCCAGAACGAACCCGGCGCAACCGGTTGCAGCAGCTTCGATTACGATGCCGACAGCGATGTCGATCTGAACGACTTGGCGGTTTTCGAAAACAGTTTCACGGGCTGACGCAGACGCCGAGCATGAGCCTCGATCGCATCAGGTGCGTTTGCGCGCCGTCAATCCCAGCTTGGCCATGACCTTCTGCAGGTCATCCCAGGTTTTGGCTTTGTCGGCCGGGTTGCGCAGCAGATAGGCTGGGTGATAGGTCGGCATGAGCGGAACGGCCGCGCCGACGCCGGGCAAGCCGGAGAGGTAGAAGTCGTGAAATCGCCCGCGCAGGCGGCCGATGGATTCGCCGGTGTTCAGCAGCGTTTTGGCGGCCGGTGAGCCGAGGGCGATGAGCACTTCCGGCTGAATGATCGAAAGCTGCTCGAAAAGATATGGGCTGCACGCGCTGATCTCGTCGGCGGCCGGGTCGCGATTGTTGGGCGGGCGGCACTTCAAGACATTGCAGATGAAAACCTCGTCGCGCGTCAGGCTCATCGCCTGGATCATGTTGGTGAGGAGTTGACCGGCACGGCCGACGAACGCCAGGCCGGTCCGGTCTTCTTCAAAGCCGGGGGCTTCGCCGACGAAGACCAGCCGCGCGCTGGGGTGGCCCTGGCCGAAAACGGTTTGCGTGCGGCCTTGATGCAAGCCGCATTTCTGGCAGCCTTTGACTTGCTGCTCGTCAAGGACGCGGAGGCGCGCGGTGTTGTTTTCGGCCGCGGGTTCCGCCGCAGGTGCGGATGGAATCCTCACCTCCCGGGATGGTCGCGCCGGCTTCGCGGTGTCCACGCCGCGTCGAACGGGAAGCTCGCGAATACCGAACAAGGCCTCGGTTTCGAGAAGCTGCATCAGGCTTGACCGAAGCTCGTCGGGAGGCGTCATGTAGGCTGCCACCTATTCTCTGAGCAACGGACGGCGCTCGTTCAGAACCGCGAGCGTAAGCGAGCCTCGTTGGCATCGGTGCGCGCGACAATCCAATTGCGCTCCCTTACGGTCGCGGTTCTGAACGCGGACGTCAGGTTCTCTCGCCCGCGGGCTGCGGGCGTGAATGCGCGGCCGGCTTCGGATGCGGCATTGATTCCTTGGGAATCCGCATCCCGTAGAACGAACGATACACAAACGTCAGCGTAATCAGCAGCATGACCAAGCCGATGATCGGCGTGTAATCCGTCCCTCCGCCGCGGTGAGCCGCCTCTTTCATCTTGACCGCAATCTCCACGGCCAACAGACCGAAAAGCGTCGAGAACTTGATGATCGGGTTCAAGGCGACCGACGTCGTGTCCTTGAACGGGTCGCCAACGGTATCGCCGATTACCGTGGCCGCGTGCACCGGCGTGTTTTTCTCGCGGAAATCCACCTCGACCAGCTTCTTGGCGTTGTCCCAGGCGCCCCCGGCGTTGGCCATGTAGATGGCCTGGAACAGACCGAACACCGCGATGGAGATAAGATAAGCCACGAAAAAGTTCGGATCGAAGAAGGCGAACGCCAGCGTGACCGACATCAGGGCAATGAAGATGTTCCACATGCCGGCCTGTGCATATTTCGTGCAGATGCGGACGACGGTAATCGAATCGTTCATGTCCGCCTCTTTCCTGTCGAGGTTCATGTTCCGCTTGATGAACTCGACGGCCCGATAGGCGCCCGTCGTGACGGCCTGCATGGAGGCGCCGGCGAACCAGAAGATCACGGCCCCGCCGCACATGAAGCCGAGCAGGACAGGCGCGTCCGTCAGACTCAAGGCGAGCAGACCAGCCTTCTGCAGCAGCAGGATGATTGAAAAAATCATCGTGGTCGCACCCACGACGGCCGTGCCAATCAGTACCGGCTTGGCTGTGGCCTTAAAGGTGTTGCCGGCTGAGTCGTTCGCCTCCAAGTAGTGCTTGCCGCGCTCAAAATCCGGTACGAAGCCGAAGTCCCTCCTGATTTCCTCGCTGATGCCCGGGATTTGCTCCGTCTGGGCCAGCTCAAAGACGGATTGAGCGTTGTCAGTGACGGGGCCATAGCTATCGACCGCGATTGTGACCGGACCCATGCACAGGAAGCCGAACGCAACCAGGCCAAATGCGAAGATCGAGGCGTGTGCGCCCATGACGTTGCCGAGTTCAAACTGGCTGACGAAGTAGGCGCCCGTCATGAGGCCGACGATCAACATGCCCATCCAGAAAGCACTGAAGTTTCCCGCCACGATGCCGGAGAGGATCGTCAGCGACGCGCCGCCCTCGCGGGAGGCCGTCACGATCTCGTGCACGTGCTTCGAATGGGAGCTGGTGAAAATTTTGGTGAACTCGGGGATGAGCACGGCCGCGAGCGTGCCGCAGCTTATGATCAGGGCGAGCTGCCACCACAGGCTGGGCAGATACTTGGTCACCTGCTGACCGTTCTCCATGACGACGACGGATAGATCGCTGATGAGCAGCTTGCTCATGAAAAATGAGGTCGAGATGCACAGGCCGGCCGCGATCCAGATGAGGCGCGTCAGCGGCGTTTCGAAGTTGAACTCCTTCAGACCGCGGTATTGCCGCTCCGAAATGGCCTGGTTGACGAAGTAGGAGACGCCGGACATGCAGTCCATCAGGAAACGCATCGCGAAGATCCAGACGATGAGTTTGGCCTGCAAGTCGAGGTAGTTGACCACTCCGGCCCGGGCAGTTACGGCCAGCGTGATGAAGGAGATGAGCGCCACGCCGGTCACGCCGTACGTCTCGAAGCCATCGGCGGTGGGCCCCACCGAATCACCCGCGTTGTCACCGGTGCAGTCGGCGATGACGCCGGGGTTGCGCGGATCGTCTTCCTTGACCTTGAAGACGATCTTCATCAGGTCGGAGCCGATGTCGGCGATCTTGGTGAAAATGCCGCCCGCGATGCGCAGGGCCGACGCGCCCAGCGATTCGCCGATGGCGAAGCCCAGGAAGCAGTAGCCAACGATCTCGCGCGGCACGAACAACAGGATGAACACCATCATGACCAGCTCGAGCGAGATCAGGAACAGGCCGACCGACATGCCCGCCCGCAATGGAATGTTGACCACGTCCCACGGCTCGCCGCGCAAGGAGGCGAAGGCGGTACGGCAGTTGGCGAAGGTGTTGACGCGGATGCCATACCAGGCGACCGCGTAGGAACCGCCCATTCCAACAACCGAGAAAAACAGTACCAGGGCGGCCGTCTTGAGCGTCTCGCCTTGTAAGCCGACGAAGTAGTACGTCATCGCCGCGGCCATGATCGCAAACAGCATCAGCAGGAACTTGCCTTGCTGAATCAGATACGTCTTGCAGGTTTGATAAATGATCTCGGCCACGCCCAACATCGACTTGTGTGCCGGCAGCTTCCTGATCTGCGTTCGCAAATACAGGCTGAATCCCAGCGTGATGATGATGATGCAGGCGCCGACCGCGAGAAGCCGCCACGCGGAAACGGTCCCCACGATCGGGAGATGGAACTGGCCGTTGTGCAGATCTGGAATAGCCAGGTCGGCTTCGCTGGCGCGGGCGGTCGCAGCACTCATCAGCAGCGCGACCAGCGACAGCAGGAAGACCAGGCCAGGCAATCGCGCGGATCGGACGAGCAACTGGATTCTTGCGAAGAGCTGGTTTGGTATCATGGGCAAAAGAGAATCGAAAAAGAAAACCTCGTTCGGACCCTAAACTTCCATTCTCAACGGGGTGCGCTAACTTCGGCGCCCCGCCTCGGCACCGCTCCCGCATCGTGCCTCGCCGCACAACCGGAACGGTGCAAAACTTAGACCTCAGACGTAGGAGTGGCCCGGTCCGCCCCGCCGCGGCGGGCGGACCCGCGCCGAAGCCAAGGACTCGGTACGGATGAGGTAGGATAAAGCCGGATCGCGCTGAGTCAAGCCCCAAGCCGGCCGACAGGCGTTTTTTCTGGCGAGCACGGCTGGTCGAGCGGCAGGTGCGGCCGGTTCGCCCCCAGGGAGGTCGGGCCTGCTGACCATGAGGTCCTTCTGCTGTTACGCGGCAAGAGCTTACGTCTTGCCGCAGCATTGCTTGTACTTCTTGCCGCTGCCGCACGGACAGGGGTCATTGCGTTTGACCTTCTTGTCTACGTGAATAGGCTCTACCGGTGGGGGCAGCGGCGGTTCGTCCTCGGCCGGAAGCTGCTTCTTGTAGGTTTCCTCGCGCTCCTGGCGCTTTTCGTAACGCTGGCGGAGCGACTCTTCGCGTTTGGGCATCGTTCGGGCTCCTCGGAACCCCCCGCAGCGGCGGAGAGTGGGGCTTACGTATGGGAGATTATCGCACGCGCGTGTCACCCCGCCCTCGCGGGCGGCTGCTCAGAACCCCCCACGCGAGTGGGGGGTCACGTATGGGAGCTTATCGCACGCGCGTATCACCCCGCCCTCGCGGGCGGGGTTCTGACTAACCTATAGCCGGGTGCGAGCGGCGGGGCAAGCGGATGCAGACCTATACGTGCAGTTGCGGAGCGCGCTACCGGGTTCCGGCGAATTCGGCCGGCAAACGCGCCTGTTGCACGCGCTGCCAGGCGGAGTTTGTGCTCGCAGGGACGGACCCGATCGAGGTGGCTCCGCCCCCGGCCGTTGCGAGCGCAGCCGCCGGGCTGGACGCGATCGCCGCCATCGATCGGGGCGGACTGGGCGCATCCAGCGCCGTTGCGCTTACCGCCTCCGCCAGCTTTTGGACAAACGTGGGGTGGACGCTCGTCTTCTTTCTCGACCCGGGCAACCTGACCACCTTCGTGATCGTGTCGCTGGTGATTGGCTTTCAGCATGTCGGGCTGGGCGGGCGGGGAGCGTTCGGATTGACGCTAGTCATCGTCTGGACGCTCGGGATATTCCTGAGCTTGTGGTTGATGGCGTTCCTGATGAACGTCATCCGCGATGCGGCCGAGGGAAAGGATGATCTGCCACGCTGCACAGAGTTCTCCGACGCGCTGGACGACATGGTCTGGCCGCTCCTGCAATTCTTCGGCACGGGTGTCTTTGTGTCGCTGCCGGCGATGGTGCTAGCGCTGGTCGAGGCCACCTGGCGGGTCGGGATTCCGCCTTGGGCGGTAGCGCTGGCGGCTGGCGTCGGCCTGTTCTTCTGGCCGATGAGTGTGTTGTGTGTTTCGATCGGCGGCCTGGGTGTCTTCCTGCAACCGAACCTGCTGATCGAATCGGTGATTCGCACGTTCGCGATTTATATCGTCGTATGCCTGATCTTTGAGGGCGCGATGCTGATCAGCGGGCTCGCATGGGGCTGGGGGGTCGGGCTGCTCAACGTGCCGGCGCGTTTTTCGCCTCCAGCGCTGGCAGCGCTGGCCAGCGTATTGGAGGCTTACGCGCTTGTAGTGGCGATGCGCGTGATCGGCCTTTATTATTACCACTACAAAGATCGGTTCGCCTGGTCGTGGGGCTAGGGGCGCTGGCGAGCGGAAAGGGATCGTATGGCGTGGACGATCTACGGCGTGTTCGCCGGGTTGGGCTTGCTGCAGGGCTTCATTTCCCTGTTATCCGGAATCCGGGCTTGGCTGTTCGCCAGGAAGGATCTCCGCACACCGCCGCGCGTGCCGCTGGAACAGGCCACGGTGATCATGCCCTGCAAAGGAGCCGAAGCCACGCTGGCGCGAACCGTGGCGGCGCTTCTGGCGCAGGAACATTCGGATTACGAACTGCTCTTCGTCGTGGAGTCGGCCGACGATCCGGCCTGTGCGATCATTCGGAGCGCGGGCGTCGCGCCGGCCGGCGCGCGCGACGCTGGCGCCCCGGTGGCGCGGCTGGTTGTGGCCGGCGTTAGCCCGGAGCGCTCGCGCAAAGTGCATAACCTACTGGCCGGTGTGGCGGCGGCGCGGCCGGAAAGTACCGTCCTGATTTTCATGGACTCCGACGCCGTGCCCGGACCGCTGCATCTGGCGCGGCTGACGACCCGGCTGCACAAGCCGCATATCGGCGCGACGACCGGTTATCGCTGGTACATTCCGTCGGGCGGACTGGTGCCGGCGGTGTGCTGCATCTGGAACGCGGCGGCGCTGACGCTGCTCGGCAGCCATCGGCATAATTTCTGCTGGGGCGGTTCCACCGCAATTCGGCGCGAAGTGTTCGAGCGCGTCGGTGTGCGCGCGGCCTGGCAATGTGCCTTGAGCGACGACTATCAGCTTACGCGCTGTGTGCGCGAGGCCGGGTTGGGGATTCGATTCGTGCCCGGATGCGTGGTCAGCACCGCGGCGCCTTCACGCTGGCGGGATTTTCTGGGCTTCGCGCATCGACAATTCGTCATCACGCGCGTGTGCGGACCACGGTTGTGGACGCTGGCCACGATCTGGTGCGCATTGTTCTGCGGCCTGCTGGCGAGCGGCGCCGTGTCCGCGGTGCGCTGGTTG
>DASXUA010000401.1:0-21771 GCA_036505095.1 Phycisphaerae bacterium | reverse complement strand
ACGATGGCGATGTAGACCTGGTCGACGCTCAGCAATTCGTGGCATGTCTGACGGGGCCGGGCGGTGTAGGCCCGCCACCATGCGCGTGTGCGCGATTTGACGGTGACGACGATATCGACCTGCTGGATTTCGGCGGATTTCAGATTACGTTTGGGGGCTCGGTTCCCTGAGTCTCCTGCACCGTCAAAAGCCTCTGGAGCTCGTCAGCGATCTCCTCGGGGTGCATGGCGGATACATCAATGATGGTTTCGGCCGCCGCGCGATACAGCGGCACTCGCCGGGCCAGCATGGATTCGATTTCGTCCAACGCTGAGCGGCCTTCGAGCGCCGGGCGATCACGGTTCGTCTGCGGGTCAGCGAGGATCCGCCGCCGCAAAACACTTACATCGGCCTCCAGCCAGACGACGCGCGCGTATCCCCGAAGCAGCGCGACGTTTGCGGAGTTCTCAACTGCCCCGCCGCCCACCGCAATGACCGCCGGCGGTGACGAAACCGCCTGCGCGACGGCCTGGGCCTCGTGGCGGCGAAACTCCGTCTCGCCCTCGCTAGCGAAAATGCGCGCGATGGTCAGCCCGGTCGACTGGGCGACCGACTCGTCGGTATCGATGAAGGGCCGCCCGAGTTCCGCAGCCAGCAGCCGCCCGACGCTGGTCTTGCCCGCACCTCGAAACCCGATCAGCGCGATGTGACGCCGGTCGTCAGCCATATCGCACTCAGTCCTCGTTGGCACGCGGGCGAGAAGTGCGCGTGCTCTTGCGCTCGCTGCGCTGCCGCTTGTCCGCCAGGCGGCGGCGACGCGCGGCGGCCGGGACCTTGGTGGGGCGACGCGGAGTAGCAGGTGTCAAGGCGCGGGTTAGCAGGTCGATGAAGCGGACGATCACCGCCGCGCGATTGCCGCGTTGCGTGCGGTGCGTCGAGGAGCTGATGCGCAGGATGCCGTCACGGCTGATGCGGTGCGGAAGCGCGCGGAGCACGCGCTGCTTCTGATCGGGAGTCAGCACCGGACTGGCGGTGACGTCGAAAGTCAGCGTCACGCGCGTGTTCAACTTGTTGACGTTCTGTCCGCCCGGGCCGCCGCTGCGGCTGAAGGACAAATGCAGTTCAGACTCTGGGAGGAAGACTGGGCCGATCCGCAGGACCGCGGGGCCGATGGCTGGTTCAGCGTGCGCCATACCAGCCCAGCCCGGCCGACGCCGAGCTCCTCATGGAGCGGCGATCGCGGTCATGCTTGCGCCACAGCCAGTTCCGAAGGGTCTCGAGATTGTCGTCCTCAGCGGGACTATCGACCTCGTGGGACGGCTCGGTTGAGCCGCCGGGCGTGCTGGCGTCGGGGGCCAACGGTGGATCGTCGCCCTCCTGCTGCTTGAGCTTGGACAGGGCGACCAGATACTTGAATGACAGCGTCGGCGAGGGAGCACGGAGCATGGCTTGGTCGTAGTCGCGGGACGAGAGGTCGTAGCGCTCCAAGGCGTCGTAGCACTCGCCGCGCAAGGCGTAGGCGATGTCGCTATTGGGTTCAAGCGTGATCACACGCGAAAGATCTTCGACCGCGTTCGGCACCTCGCGCAGCGCCATGCGGGCCCGCGCTCGGCCGATGAGCGCCACCACCAGGTCGGGCAGCACGTTCAGCGCGCCGTCGAAATCGCGCAGCGCGGCCGACACGTCACCGGAGCGGGCCTCGGCCAGTCCCCGGAGCGACAGCACCCAGGGTTGCGTGCCCACCAGCCGCTGCGCCTGGTCGAGATCGGCCAGCACTTCCGGGACATCGGCGGCACCCGCTCCAGGCAACAGGAAGCGGGCGATCGCGCGGAGGAAATAGCCTTCGTGCCGCTGCGAATCCAGCCGCAGCAACTCGTCCGCGTCCGCCCGCATCTCGGCGAACTGCTGCAGTGCACAGAAGGTGGCGGCGCGCAAGCGCCGGGCATCGAAATGACTCGGATCGTGCTCCAGACATTGATTGAGCCAGCGCAGAGTCACGTCGCGTTCGTTGGACAACATGCTTTCCAGATACAGGTGGTCCGGCGATTCCTCGTCGGGTTGCTCCATGCCCAGGCGGCGGGCGCGCTCGAATTCGACCTGCGTTTTCTGGAGCATGGTTGCCAGGCGGCGCGCCAGATCACGGTCGGCGGCGTCGCCGCGCCCGGCCAGCAGCGTCTCGACACCGGGAACGTCGCGCTTGAGGGCTTCGCCCAGAATCTCGGCCTGAGCGAATTGGCGTTTGAGATCGCGCTTCTGGCTCTCTAATTGTTCCTGCGTCTCTTGCAGCTTCGTGATCTGCGCCTGATATTCGCGGTGCGTCGTGCTGCTGAGCGAGCGGGCGCGCACCAGCGCCACGCCCAACATGGCGACCAGCAGCAGGCCGGCGGCGCTCACCGTCGCGACCGGATGGCGCACCAGGTAGCGGTGGCTGCGGCCGGCGAAACCCAGGCGCCGGGCGCGGATGCGCTGCCCGTCGGCGAAGCGGCGCAAATCGCGGGCCAGCTCGGCAGCGCCGGCGTAGCGCCGCTCGGGATTCTTTTCGAGCGACTTGAGGCAGATGGTTTCGAGATCGAGCGGGATCTGTGGATCCAGCGTGCGCGGCGCGGCCGGCTCGCTCTGCACGATCTGCGAGATGACCTGAGCGCGAGTCGTGCCGGGAAACGGCGGACAGAGCGTGATCCATTCGTAGAGCGTCGCGCCCAGCGAGTAAATGTCGCTGCGCGGACCCACCTGCGCCGCCTGACCGGTGATCTGCTCGGGCGCCATGTACAGTGGCGAGCCGATGAACTCGCCGGTAATGGTGACGCCCGGCTGCTCGAGGACGCGCGCCAAACCGAAGTCCGAGATGCACAGCCGCCCCGAATCCCCCGGGTTGGCGAAGATGAGATTGTGCGGTTTGACGTCGCGATGCACAACGCCGCGCTCATGCGCGTAATGCAGGGCGTCGGCAATGTCGGCCAGCGCGCGGGCGATTCTCGCGAATTCGGCGGGCGGGCAGCGCGGCCGGCGCGGGGAGAGGGCGGTCGCGGCGGCCGAGTCGGACGGCAGCGCCGCCGGCGCTCCAGCGCGAATCTGCGGCGCCAGCGGGCGCGTGTCGGCTAATGCGCTGTCGGCTGAATGGGCGTCTCCGCGCATGTCGGCGATGACGCGGTCGGCGCTGCGGCCGCCCAGCAATTCCATCGCGTAGTAGTAGACACCGTCCTGCTCGCCCTGCGCGAAGATCGGGACGATGTTGGGATGGTGCAGCTTGGCCGCGGCCTGCGCTTCGCGCTGGAAGCGCGCCACGGCCGAGGGCGTCAGCGTGGCCTGGTCGCTGAGCACCTTCAGTGCCACCAACCGGTCGAGCGAACGCTGGCGGGCCTGATAAACGGTGCCCATACCACCACGGCCAATCTGGCGATCGATCTCGAAATCGCCAATGGACGCGCCGCTGCGGATGCCTCTGGCAGCCGACTGTTGGCCCGCGGCGGGTGTGGATGGATTGGACATGCGCAACGAAGCCCCTGCCACAAAACGACGACCGGCAGACCGCCCGGCGGTCATCTTATTCTACGTCACTCCGCGGGGCCAGGGTTCACCCCGGGGGTGACATGGCTTCACGGCGTAAGCCGGGTAGCCATGCAGTGCCCGGGCAGGCTTACCCGCTGCGCGTGAAAGCATGCCACCCGCCTTATTCTACATCGCGCGGCCGGGCCAGGGTTCAACCCAGGCCGGAAACACCGCTGGCGACCTGCCGCGGGGCGGCTTTTACCTATTCGCGTCTGGAACGGCGACATTCGGGTACATTCCGGCCGCATGCTGGCGACCCAGCTCCAAGTAGCTGGCCACCACGTCGGCAATATAGGCGCGCTCGCGCTCGGTCACGCTGCGCACCACCCGCGCCGGCACCCCCATTACGAGTTTGCCCGCGGGAATGACTGTTCGCGGCGGCACGACCGCGCCGGCGGCGATGATGCAGCCACGGCCGATGTCCACGTCATCCAGGATGATGGCGCCCATGCCGATGAGCGTGTGCGCCCCGACGCGCCGGGCATGTACGATCGCGCGGTGACCGATGCCGACCTCGTCGCCGATCTCCAGCGGGACGCCACGGTTGGTATGAATGATCGTTCCGTCCTGCACGTTGACGTGCCGCCCGATGCGGATCGGCGAGACATCGCCGCGAATGACGACAAAGTGCATCACCGTGCAGCCATCACCCAACTCCACGTCTCCGCCCACGTAGGCGGTCGGGGCAAGGTAGACACCCTCGCCAAGCCGGACCTGATGTTGCGGCACGCTGAATGACATCGGCAAGAGAACTCAGCACGCAGCGCTAAGCACCGGAACGAGGCACGCATCCTGAATCGAATGCCCGGTCAATCGCGAGATGGGCAGCACGGCCGTGGGCTGTTCGGGCTGATTCAGCGCCCAGCAGATCAACCGGTCGCGCGCCTCGACCATGGCCACAAGGTAATCCGGCGCGGCGCTGGCGCGGCGCAGGATCTGGCCGCCGGCCTGATAGTCACACGTGAAGGTGTCGCCCACCACGCGGGCATGGACGGCCGGAGAATTGTCCGTGAAGAACAAGCGAGCCACACCGCCGATTTCCAAACAGGCGATCGATTCGACCGGACGGCGCGTGGGGCCGTACAGCATGCGCGGGGCGGCCGTCCATTCGCCCCCCCGCGCGCGCTCCCACGTAAGCACCGCTCCGTCACTGTTGCCGGCGAAAATGGCGTGCGGCGTGGCCGTCAGTGCCGTGATCGCCGCGCTGCTGCCGCTCAGCACGTGCGGCGCGCTGCGCTCGCTGGAGGCGGCCGGAAACATCAGCACCCGCTCGTCGATCGCCACCAGCACCTGCTCGTCCAGCACCTGCACATCGCGCACGCTGCGCGCCGCGCGCGTCTGCTCCTCCAGCAGGGCGACCGGCAGGCCGGCGCCGTCACGCGGCCACGCCCACAGCCCCAATTCCGAATGGCTGGCCAGCACGCGATCGGCTGTCAGGGCCACTGAATTGAAACCGCCCCGCACCAGGCCCAGATGCGGCGCGATGTACTCAGTCGGCGGTTCGGTTCCCTCCAGCGCTACCTCGTGTACGCCGCTGGCGGCGCCGACCCACAGGCGCGCGGCGCCATCGGCTGGCGTGACGAGCTGGATGGAACGTAGCCCCCCCGCCTGCGTGTCCAGACTGATGCGCCGCGCGGGCGACTCCGAGTGGGCGGGATCGAAATACAGCAGCTCATTACCAGCGGCCGCGACGATCCAGCGCGTCCAGCGCTGCGGGCTGGCGCTGGCGAACAGCGCCTGGTACAACTCGCTGCGCTCGGACTCGCTGAACGTCCGCATCAGATCGCCCAACCGCATTGCCGGCGAGCGTCGCGACAACTCGTCGAGCCGCGTCAGCAGGCCGGAAAGGTGGTCAAGATGCTGTCGCTGGGCGGCCGCGCGGGCTTCGTGGAGCTGGCGCTCCGCTTCCTGCTGTTGCCGTACGCGGCCCGACTCGATTTCAGCCTGCTGCAGCGCACGGTAGCCAGCCGAATCAAAAGTTATGGAGACCAGCTCACAGACCTGCAATCCGGCGGAGAACGTCACGGCATCCAGCGCGGCGCGCAGCTCGCGCTCCAGCGCGTCGCGCTCCAGGCGCTCGACCAGGTCGGCGGCGGCGTGCGCGTGGGCATGCGCTTCGAGCGCTTCGCGCACGTAGGGCTGCAGGAAGCGCATCAGCCCGGCCAGCAACAGCATGCGGCTGCTGCCCAGCACCGCGTCACGCAGGCAGGCCAGTTCGCTGCGCTCCGGGATGGTCAGCACGCGCAAGTGCACGGCGGCCGTGCAATCCTGCTGGTCGGCACTCAGAAGCGCGCGTTCGTCGAAATGCACATCGAGCGGTGCGCTGCGCGCAAAAAGCACCTCGGACAGGCCCTGATCCATCACGGCGCTACCCGGGCGGCAAACGACGTGATCGCCCGTCTTGCGGGTGGCCAGCGCCGACCAGCCGCGCGGCAGATCGATCGAACGCCGCAGCAGGCCGAACAGCTCGGAAGCCTGCGCTACGGCCGCGACTGCGTCGGGGCGCCGAAAGAACCGCTCCACGTCCAGGCCGCTGGAAACCATAATCACACCCCCGCGTTCCATCCGCCGGCATCAAACCCCAGCGGCTCGCCTGCACTCACCACCCCATCACCGCCCAGAATCCTCGAAGCTCTGGTAGCGCACCAGATCAGCCGGACTGACGGATGGCGGCGTGGCCGCCATAATGGTCGTCAGGTCGGCCATCGAGATCGGGCGCGGCTCTTTGCCGGCGATACTCTCCATAAACGGGATGCTCGCCGCCCGATCCGCCAGGCTCTTGATGTCCGCGCCGCTGTAGCCCTCCAGCCGGTCGCACAACGCGCCGAAATCCACATCCGGCGCGACGGGGCGCTTGGCCAGATACATCTCCAAGAGCTTGTACCGCGCGGGAGCGTCGGGCAATCCAATATAGACCTTCGTATCCAGCCGGCCCGGACGCAACAGCGCCTCGTCAAGCATCCAGGGTTTATTCGTCGCCCCCATGAATAATAGCGCCCGATCGGGCTTGCGATCAAACCCCTCGAGCTCTTGCAGGATTTGCGGCACAACGCGCTGCATGACGCTGGATGCATCGGTCTGCCGCTTGGGGATGAGGGCCTCGACTTCGTCGATGAAAATGATCGATTTCGCTTCGGCCTTGGCGGCGTCGAACAGCTTGCGGATGTTCTGCTCGGCCTCGCCCACCCACTTCGACAGCACCTGCGCCGGCGAGATCATGAAGAAGACCGCATCGATCTCGTGCGCGATGGCCTTGGCCATCATGGTTTTGCCGGTACCCGGCGGACCATACAGCAGCACGCCGCCGCCCAGGTTGATGCCGTAGCGCGCGGCCAGCTCGGGCTTTTGCAGCGGATAGATCATCTTGAGGCGGATGTCGGTCTTAACGTCTTCGAGGCCGGCGATGTCGTCGAAGCCGATGTTGGGCTTGTCGCGGACGATCCAGTCGGAGGCATCGGCGCCACCATTCTCCGCGTCACGTTCCTTGATGCGCGGCCGCGCGCCCTTGGGAGCGTTCTTCAGACGATCGCAGTCCCTGGCCAGATCGATCAGTTCGGCCGCGATCTGCTCGTGCTGGCGGCGCGCCGCGTCGGATTTGGCGGATTCGGCGAGTTCGATGACGCATTCGGCCGCCTCGACCAAATAAGTCTTTGCGGCCGCGTAGTCGCGGCCCTTGTAGGCAGCGACGCCGCGGGCTTTCAGGCGCTCGAAGGTGGCGAAGGAAACCGGCACGCGCCATTCACTCCTGCGGCTCCCGCACCAGATGCCAGACGTTGCGATACGGTACGCAGGTCCAGCCGGGCGGAGCCACGTTGGCACGCTCATAGTATACCGGCCGGTCAAGGTAGGATTCGACCAGGCGCTTCCAGTTTGAGGTGTGGGCGGAGAATACGGTGATATCACTGCGTCCTGTGCGGAATTGCTCATAGAGCATGGGCGTGGCCGACTCCCATCCGGCGAAGAGGACCGAGCGGGGCGGCAAAGAGCGCATATCGAGTATGGATGCAAACTCAGTCGCGTCGATCTGCGCGGCGCTGTCGCGGCGCGCTGGAATGCTCGCCAGCGAGCACGTCGCGGCCAGTAGCGCCGGAACCGCAAACCAGCGCTGCACGCCGTGGTTCGCGCGCAACGCCGCGGCGATCGCGGCGCCGCACAGCAGCGTGGCGCCGCAGAGGATCGGCAGAACGTCCAGCGCCTGGTCGCAAATGTGATAGACGAGTCCGAACAGCACTCCGCCGAGAACGGCTCCCCAAGCCGCAAAGAAGACCGCGCGCTGCCGCTTCCACAGCGAGAGGGAGCCCGCCAGCGCCAGCAGGCTTAAGGGTCCGAGCAGTACGGTGTTCGAGTCGGTGAGTTCGTAATTCAGCCGCCGGACTTGAATGCGCAGGGCGCGGCGGGAAGGTCGGAGGTTATCGCGAAATTCCGCGCCGCTCAACAGCCAGATCAGCCGCTGGCATTTCGCCGCGACACCGGCGTCGGCGCTGGGCAACTCTGCGTTTTCGACGTTGTAGGAATCAATATAGTTGCCCGGCGCGCCGCTGCGATCGACGCACCACAGGTAAGCTACGCAAGCCGCCACGCCGACGCTCAGCGCAGCGCCGGCCATCAAAGCGTTTTTCCAGCGTCGCGCGGCGACGTCGCGCGCGCCAGCCCACCAGGCCAGCAGCAGTCCCGGCAAAAAGACAACGGCCGCGGTACGGCTCGCGATCAGCAGCCCGTAAACGAAAGCGGATACGAGCAGATCGCGCCGGGCGCGCGAGTGGGCGAAACGGGCCGCGTAGTAGACGCTCACCGCCAGCATGGCCCAGGCCGGCGCATAGACCTCGGGCGTGACGAGATTCTGCCAGACGCGCTTGTGCCACGTGAGCAGCAATCCCAGAAATGCAGCAATCCAGATCGAAAGACCCAAGCGCGCCAGCAACAGAACCATCAGGCTGATCGCGGCGATCGCGGCCGCAGTGGTGCCCAGCGTCACGCGATAGGCCGGCTCGAAGACGGGCAGCAGCGTTACCAATCGACCCAGCATGACTAGCGCGGCGTAGCCGGGCGGGTGCATCATGCCGCCGGCCGACGACACATATTGCAGCTCCCCGGCATCATCGCCGCACACGCCGGGCGAGTTGTGCGGAATCGCCGTCGCGGCCAGCACGACTACCAATCCAGCCAGAACCCAGCGGTCGCGCGCCGTCAGAGGTTGCCAGAGTGTGTTCGTGTCGCTCGACATGGGGCGGACAACCGTCCGTACTGGAAATGGGAGCCCATATCAGGTCCCGCCATGCTCCTCGTCGTAGCGCTGCTCTTCGAGCATCTGGTCATGGCATTGCAGGTAAGCCGCGTGGATTTCCTTTGGAAGGCGCTGCGAGAATTCCTCGATCAACTTGTTCTCACGGATCAAACGCACAACATCCGCCCAATCCTGGAGGCGCCAGGTCACCAACTTTAGCGCTATGAGCTGTTCCAGTGACACCGTCCGCAAGCCCGCTATCTCGACGGCTTCCGCGGGATCAGGGAAGCGGATCGTCTTATTCCTTCCCCGATGTCCCGCGATTTCGCCGGAGACCAACAGATCGAATGTGACCTGAGTCTGTGGATCGTAGAATCGCCGTGAGCGGCCCTCCACCGCTTGGTAGACGCTTCCCACAAGCTTGTCCCGAAAGCGTTTCAAATCCGCCGGACGCAAGCAAAGATCAACGTCTTCGGTAGCCCGGCGAGCGTGGTGCACGCCCATGGCCAGCGCGCCGATGACCACGTAATCGATGCCTTCCTTTTCCAAGGCCGCCTGCAAGCGACTCAGCGTGTCCGGGACCGGTCCAGCATCCTTGTGGAACATCAGCATCTCCTCCACCGGCGACAGACGCGCGCCGCGCCACTGACGGACGTATGGGATTTCGGCGGCATTGATGGTGGCGTGCATGGGTGCCTACTTCTGCCTTTCTTCGGCTTGCTTCAGCGAGGACAGCTCCGCCCGCAAGCCGGCGAGCTTGTCGACTTCCTTCTGGTGCTCGGCTTCGGCCTCGGCCTCGATCATGCGGTCGATCTCCTCGTCGCTGATGGCCTCCGTCGCGCCGGTCAGTTCCGTGTCCTGCGCGGCGATGTCCTCGATCGAGTCGAGGAACATGCTCATGCGTTCCTCCATGGTCTGCGACTGCACCATGGCTTTTTCCCAGTCGGCCTGGGTCTTGACCAGGTCGGTCTCGCCGAACAGCTTGCCGATTTCGCCGGCCATCATAGCCATGCTCTTGGCGAAATCGGCCGAGGCCTCGGCCTGACGCTTGATCAGCATCGCGTTCTTCACGGCGAGCAACTGCCGCTCGAGGATCTTCTTGATGGTCGCGGTCTTCTTCAGCGAGTTGCGGATGAATTTGTACTGATTCAGATCGCCGATGCGCTTGGCGTGCTGGGCGTTCTTGACGAAATCGTCGGTGAACTTGCCCTGCTCGCGAATGGCCTTCTCGATCCGGCGGATGCCCTGGCGGATCTTGATGTCCCGTTCGATGCGGCGCTCTTCGTCGGTCTTGAATAGCCCCATATCCGTCACCGCGGGAGGGCGAGGCGCCCGCCGAGCCCTTTCTTCAGTATTCGCGTTCCGGGATTATGATCCACAGAATGATGTACACCAGCGTGCCGGGAAACGCCGCGGAAAGAATCGATAGCAACACGTAAAGCACGCGCATGAGGGTCGGATCCATGCCGAAATACTCGGCCAACCCGCCGCACACGCCGGCAATCATGCGGTTATGCACGCTCCGGCGTAAGGGTCTGGATAAACTGGCTCGCGGCATGCTTGCATGCTCCGGGCGCGCGTATCACGCACTGCTGTTCGATTGTCGTATTGGCCGTAGTTTTCATGATCACGCCGTCTCCGGGCGGGCCTGCTGTTGCTCGCGGACGCGGCGGTCGGCCTCGTCGAAGGCCTCGGCCGGGTCCTTGAAGGTGCCCGTGTCAAGCTGGTCCCAGATCTTCATCACCGTCTGCCCGGCCTCGGACAGTGCGGCCTCGCCTTCATCCACCCCGCGGCCGACGGCCAGAATCTCGTCCAGGCGCTCCTGATAGATGTCAGACTTGATCGCGTCGTCCTCGATCAGCTTACCCAGCCGCAGGATGTCCTTCTCGCTGACCAGCCCGAGCTTGCCGCCCGTGGCGCGGGCCCGATCGGCGTTCTCTCGCAGCATTCTCAGGCGCGAGACGGTGATCATCTCCTTGCTGCGGATGTTGAGCTGGCGGGCCAGCATGAGCTGCTCGGTGGTCTTCAGCTCGAACTCGTGCGCCAGCACCCGCCGGACCTCGGGCGTCTTTTCCTGAAAGCCGCGGGTGAAGAGGTCCTGCTTGTCACGGGCCAGCTTCTGCACGCGCGTCAGAAGCTGGTTGCGCTCCTTATCGAGGAGCAGTTCCTGGCGGCGCAACTCGGCGCGCGTCATCTGCGAGAGTGGTTTCTTGCGGTCAGTGAGCCAGTTCAGGAACGGCATAACTTGCATTTGTCCCGCGATCCATCAGCTCGCCTCGGGTTCGGTTGGCCGGCGCTCGCGGGCGGATTCCGGCGCTCGAAACCCGCCGGATTCAGCGACGCGCTCATTGGGAACCGACCGAGCGACACGTGACGGCGGTTCGGAAGCCGGCGCCGGCTGCTCGAATTCCTTCAGGATCGCCAGCTCGTCGGCGCTGGTGGTGGTCTCGGCCATGCCGGTCTCCAAACCCGAGATCAAGTCGGCATTGGCCTTGAGCGTTTCCAGCATCTCCTCGGCCCGCACGGCGTTCTGCGTCAACTCGTCGGTGTCGGGCAATTGCGCCACCTGACCCTGCTGGATCAGCGTCAGGTTATGGATGTCGGTGCTGATGATATTGATCTGCTGATTGAGCATCGCGGCCGTCGTGTTCTGACGGGCGATGTCCTTGCGCAGTTGCGCGAGCTGGGCCGCCAGACGGCGCTTGGCGACCGCCGAGGCATTGGTCCGGCCCTCGTGCAGCAGGTCCGACTCACGGCGCTCCAGCTTGGCGATGTCCTCGTAGATGCGGTCACGCCGCTGCGAGAGGGCCGCGCGGCGCTCGGCCAACTCGTTGATCTTGCGGCTCTCGTTGCCAGCGCTCGAGAACAACTGGCGGATGCGGTCCACGACGCTCATCGCTTGATTCTCCTGACGGTGCAGCGGCGCCCCCCGATACAACAATACTTCGCCCGAGCGGCGCGTCACGCGCAGCTCCGGATCACCGATCGCCGCCTGCGCGAACGCTTCCGCCACGACGCGCTCGGGCAGTTCCAGCCGCGCCGCCAGGGCCGCGGCCGCGATCCCGCCCGTCAGCAGATCAGCGCTGCGCTCCTCGATTTCCTTGCGGACACGGGCGAGTTTGTGACTGGTCGCCTCCGGATCAAAGAGCGCGAGCACCCGATCGGGCAGATGCTCGTTCACGCCCGTGACGCGCCAGCCGCCTCCGTCGCGCGGTTCGATCAGCACCAGCGTGACGTTGGGCAAATCCAGGCGCGAGTGGCGCGCTTCCGTCGTGAAACCCGCGGGGCTACAGACCCCCACCACGTGCGGAACGGCCGCATCGCCCACCAGCCGGCGCACATGATCCACCAGCGCGCCCAGCTCCATCGGCGCCGCGGGATCGCTGGTGTTCGGAAGCAGCCCCTCCAGCGGCGCCACCACGGTGGCGATGGCGACGCCGGTGCGCCGCTTGCCCAGCCACCAGGTGCGCTCGAAGCCGTGCACCGCGATCCGGCGGTTCTGCGGGAGCTGCTTGAGCAGCTCGCGGTCGTACATGCGGCGCGAGGCCAGCAGGGCCCGCAGGCGGTCGCTGTCGTCGTGACGGGCGGTCTGCCAGATCGTTCCGCGAAGCTGCTTGCCCTTGGCGCTTTCAAAATTCGCTTCGACGCCAGCCAGGAACTCGGTCTCGATGGCCAGCGCCCGGCGCGCGTCGAGCGGTGAGACGTCAGGTTGGATTCTCGATCCGCTGGTCAATGCAGAGCCGTTCGCCATTAGCGTTAGCCACCAGCCCTTAGCGGGTGAGCCGCCGGGTTAAACCCGGCGGCTCGCTCATGGCTAAGCGCTCACAATCGCTGACCGCACTGGCTGCAAAACATCGCACCCGCCCGATTCAGGTGCCGGCAACATACATCGCGGCAGACCAGTCGAGCGGCATCGGGCCGCGGCATGCCCAGCGCGGCGCGCCGCACGCAGCGCGGGTCGGGAAAAGCCGGTCCAGCCAGCATGCGGTACAAGCCGCCGAAAATTGCGGCCACGAGCCGCACCAGCACGATCAGAAAGCCGACGCCGACCAATAGGACGGCAAAGCCGAAGAAAATGATTTCAACTTCGCCCAGCATGTGGGACTCACTCTCAGCAAGCGTCTCCCGTTCCGACCCTGACTTCGCACCGCATCTGCCGGCCGGCCCGCGCCATGCGGGCCGCGTGCCAAGGTCACACCGTCTTCACCCGCAGGTCGCTGCCGCAGAAAATGCAGAAGCGATCCGTCTGGTGCACGTAGGCATGGCAGGCTGCGCAGCGCGGCACGGCCTCGACCAGTTGCACGCCGCAATGGATGCAGAACTGGTCGCGCCGCTGCACCGGCGCCCGGCACGACGGGCACAACAGCCCCATGTCCGTATGCAGTACCCGGGCGGCGCCGGTCCGCTGCAGCGCCCCCAGCACATCGTCCGCGGAAGCGAACCGTCGATCCAGGCGCGTGTAGCAGCGCCGGAAGACCTCGTCGAAATACGCCGGGAGGTCGGCGCGGAACGAACTGGGCATATCGCTGCCGGACGGCAACTCGCCCGTTAACATTTCAAACAGCACGATCCCGCACGAATAGAGGTCGCTACGGGAGTCGATCTCCCGCCCTTCCTTCTGCTCCGGAGACATATAGGCCAGTGTTCCCGAGATGCTGCGGCCATCCTCCGTTAAGAGGCTGCCCGACTGCATGATCGATGCCGCCGTGATGCCGCCAGCCCGCCCCAGCCCGAAATCCGCGACTTTCACCATCGATTCGTTCAGGCTCTGCAGTCCGTTCGGCTCGCAGGCCAGCAGAATGTTGGCGGGTTTGACATCGCGATGGATGAGCCCGGCCACATGGGCGGCCTTGAGCGCTTGCAGCATGCCCCGCATGACCGCGGCCACCGCGCTGGTCGGCAGCCCACTTGGGTGCGCGCCGATCGCGCTGCGTAACGAAGCGCCCTCGATCAATTCCATGATGAAATACGGAGGATCTGCATAGGGATCCAGATCGAGCGCGCGAACGATGTTCGGATGGCGCAGCCCATGAATGGCAACACCCTCCAGCCGCAGATTCTGGACGTAGCGTGCGTCGGTGGGAATCTTGATGGCCACCCGGTCGGGGAACACGTGGTGGCGCGCCCGCCAGACCTGACCGAAGCTCCCCGTGCCGATCAGTTCTTCCAGAATGTAGTTATTGATCCGGTCGCCGGACTTTGCAACGGACATGTTCCCACCGCGCTCCCACCGTGGCTCCACCGCGCCGGACATTTCAGAACCCCCACGCCAATGGGGGGTGACGTCTGGGGCGTTGTCGCACGCGCAAGTCACCCTGCCCTAGCGGGCGGGGTTCTGAGCAGCCGCCTGCGGCGAATCCCCTCATAGAACGTCCTCGACGCGGTCGGCCTGATACTCGCAGACCACGAAATTATAAACCGCCGAGAACAGAAAGCCAATCAACAGCACCACCCACGTGAGGGCATAGTGTTTGTGGTTGCCCGCTAGTGTGAGGGCCACGAAAATATCCAGCAGGAGATATCCGGCCAGCATGAGGCCCGCAGCCAGATTCGACTCCCGCCGCACCACCCACGTGGTCACGAAGAACAAAGCCCAGGGCAGCACGAGCACGAAGCCCAGCCACGCCAGCGCACGCTTGACGACCTCCCACAAGCTGGAAAGCTGCTCGGGATGCCGCCAGAACCAGATCAGCGCGGCCGCTGAACCCACCACCAGCACGGCCGTCAGCACTTTTCCGCCGACATATTTACCAATCGTGCTCCACATGCCGCGAACATCCTAGCACAGCGTGGCAGCAAACGGCATTCCATGTGGCTATCCCCTCTCCCAGTGGCCAGTAGCCAGTTGCCAGTGACTGAGGGTCCAGTCCGGTAGGGGTCCCCAGTTGCGATCCACCGCGATTGGGGACCCCTACCCTTCCCTGGCGGTATTCGCTCTCGACCCCGGAAATATTGCCCAGGCAAGGTGGAGGCGTCCGCCAGCCGGCTTCACGCCTATCTCGGGCTGGTCTGAGGCGTGCGGTGGTCGTCCGGGACACGCGCGCCCGCATGCGGGCTAGCGAGTCCCGGATCGCCGCGGCGACCGAGTTCGAGGTGCGGCGCCGTGAGCGATGCGCTGCCGGCCGGGGACCCCAGTCGCGATGGATCGCGACTGGGGTCCCCTCCCAGTACGCTCACCTGGTTCTTGCCGCGCCCTTTGGCGTCGTAGAGCGCTCGATCGGCCGCTTGGAGAATCAGCTCCGCATCGGCCTCGGGCAGTTCGCGACGGCTGGCCAGACCCATGCTTAGCGTAACCCGCGCCGCGGGCCGGCGCAGCTCGAGCTCGGCCGAGAGCCGTTCACTGATGCGCTCCGCTAGAAAGCGGGCCTGCTCCAGACTGGTCTGCGGCAACAGGATCACGAATTCATCGCCGCCGTAGCGCGCGGCCACGTCGGCCACACGCAACTGACTCAGGATGGTGGCCGCCGTCACACTCAGCACCTCGTCGCCGACCGCGTGCCCCAGCCGATCGTTGACCAGCTTGAAGTCGTCGATGTCGATCATCATGCAGGCCAGTTCCGTGTCATAGCGCTGGGCCTCGGCCATCCGGCCCACCAGCACCTCGCTCAAATGACGGCGGTTGTACAGGCCCGTCAGCGGATCGCGGCAAGCCAGCTCACGCAACTGGCGGGTGCGCTCCTGCACGCGCTCCTCGAGCTCCGCGTTCAAGGCCAGGATTTCGGCATGCGTCCGCGCATGCTGCTCGGCCATCTGGTTGAATACGGCCGTCAGCGCCCCGATCTCGTCGTGGCGCCGGACCGAGCTGCGCGCCGTCAGGTCGCCGCGGGCGAAGCTACGCATCGCGCGGCTCAGCTCATCCAGCGGCAGAACTACCTTGCGCACTACCAGGAATCCGAGCGGGATGGTCAGCAGCACTACGGCGATCCCGACTCCGGAGACCAGGTCCATGGCGCTTGATAGATCGCGCATGGTGCGGTCCAGATTCAGCCCCAGCCGCAGGTAACCCAGACGCCGATACGAACCATCCTGACCGGAGGGCTGGGTGACGATGGGATAGACTACATCCAGATGCGCGGGGCCGCCGTCCGTCCCCGCGTGAAAAGTGGGCATACCGACCGCCGCAGGGGGACCGGCACCTTTTTCGGCGCTGGAAGTGGCTACGCGCGGCGTCTGGTCTGGCCCCGCCGAAAAAGGTGCCTGTCCCCTTGGATCAAGGTAGCGCAGATACTGGGCCTGCACGGCGTGCCCGGCTAACCGCTGTCCGGACGAATCCGTCACCAGCAGAAACAGCAGCGGGTCACCCGTGACCTGATCGTTGACCAGTCGCTGCAGCTCGAGCCGTCCCCCTGGACTCGCTAGGGCCGTGCGGCCCGCGCGTGTCCAGGGTCCCGGCGCGGCGGGATCGGTCGCAGTGCCCTGGAGTCCCGGCGCGCCGGGATCGATCAACGGTGCCGCCGTCCGCGCGAGCAGCGCGGCCAGTTGCGTGCAGTGCTCGTATTGAATGCGCTTGGTCAACTGCGCGGTGGACCGGCCGAGCAGCCACCATATCGGACCGGCCACCGCCAGCGTCACCGCCACCACCGCCAGTGTGGATTTGCATTGCAGCCCGAACAGCGTCGCGCGCAGACCCAAACCCGATCGCTCGACGCCTCCTTGGGCGCAGGTGTCATCCATAGCGCACCCGAAGACTAGAAACCCCGGCGCGCCGGGGAACATCCGCCGGTGGCCGACTCAGGTCCCGGTCTCTAGTCTCCAATTTATCGGTATGCTCTAGAAGCGACTGAATGACGCTGGTTCTTACTGGACAGCGATCCGGGAGCCCGGCAAGCCGCGGGCGCCACGTGTCCCGGAGGACCGGGCCATGGGCCCGATAACCGCCAGCCACACGGGCGGGGGTGGATCAGGCTGGTGCGATCGGTGGTTTCTTCTTGCGGCGCGCGCGCCAGATGCTAATCAGGATGAAGGCGGCCGATACCAGAACCATCCCGATCAAGGCCGCATGTCGCTCGAGGGCAGATTCGCCGATCGAACATCGCACGTCGACGGGTACGATGCGACCGTCGGCCAGGGTGACCTTGGCGGTGCCGGTACCGTCGAGGGCGCCGCGCGGGCCGATCCGCAACGTGAATTCGGCGTCGCGGCCGGGTAGGATGCCCTCCTGCCCCGCGGGGGCCTTCGCGATGCAGCGGCCTGCACGTCCGGTAAGTGCATTGCGTTCGGTGACTTCGAAAGTCCAATTGGCGGGCGGCTTGAAGAGATCGGCCCCGTAGTGCGGAAAATCCACGGCGATGATGGCCGACGATTCGCCGTCGAAGACCGTATAACGATAGAAGTGTTCGTTGTCCGGATCGCGACCGCCGCGGATCTCAATGCCGGCGCCGTGGACCGTTGCCGCGGCCCATGTGGTTAGAAAGAGGCCGGCGCGCCAGGCTGCCGGCGCGCGCCACGTGCTCCGTGGTGAATCGCCAGGGACGCCGTTCATGCCGGTGCAGGCTGCCATGGTGCGTATCACCATGCTACTGCTGTGGGCTGAAGATACAATTCGCCTCGCCGCGGCGGGCCGCGCCGGGACTCGCGAATGATGAAGTCAGCGTCTGCGAAGTGGTTGCTCCCGTTCTGGCTGATCTCGTATCTCACCGTGCAGGCGGCCGTCGTTTGGAGCTATCACTACGGGCGTGAGCTTCCTCGCGGTGCATGGCTTGGCTGGGCACCGATCGCCGGCGCACTGGCCATCGGGTGGTTGATTATCGCGTTCGTAATCATGCCCACGCGCCCGGCGATTCGATCCGGGATCGCCGCGCTGGTCGGCGAAGTTGGTCAGGGCCGCGCTATCGTCGTCGCAGCACTGGCCGTGATCGGCTGGGTCTGGACGCCCAGCCGGGATTGGCTCCGGCCCGGTTTCATGACGATGGTACTCTACCTGGTCGTGAACCTGATGGGGTTCATCCTCTTGTTGATTCTTCTTCAACACGTGAGCTACTCCGTCCGACTCGCCGCGCTCGCCCGACAATTCCACGGGCGGCTCATGCGGCTGCGGAGTTCGACGCTGCTGGTATCGGCGAGCGTCTGGTGCTTCGCGGCATCGCTGCTGTTGTGCTATGGCGTGCTGCGTCCGATTCCGCATGTGTGGGACGAGGCCGCCTATGTCTTCCAGGCGCGCATCTTCGCGGAAGGACACCTGACCAGCGCGCCTACTCCCGCCGGGCCAAGTCCGATCCTGCGGACTTACTTCACCTGGGACCAACCGCGCGGCTACTCCGTGTTTCCGCCCGGCTGGGCGGCGGTGCTGGCCGCGGGAGTGGCGGTCGGATGGACGTGGCTCGTGAATCCGCTGTTGGCCGGGACATGCGTACCGCTCCTGTACTTGTTCGTGCGCGAGGTCTGGGGCCCGGGACGCGCCCGGTATGCGGTGCTGCTGCTGTGTGTGTGTCCGTTTTTCCTCTGCATGTCGGCATCGCTGATGGCGCACACGCTTTCACTGCTGGCGGCGCTGCTGGCAGGCGTCGGATTCCTGCGCGGCAGACAATCCTGGCCTCTGGCGGCCGTCGGTGGATTGGGGCTCGCCACACTCTTCCTGACACGGCCGCTGGAAGGCGCGCTCTTCGCGTGCTTCTTCAGCGGGTTGTTCCTACGCAACCTTGTTCGGCACTGCGAGGGATTCAGGCGCGCCGTGTTCTTTTTGGTTGCGTGCATCGGCCCGCTGCTTTGGATGGGCTTCAACCGGGCGGTCGGCAGCGGACCGCTGGACGTGCCGGTCGATCGATATTTCGAGCAGACCTGGGGCGTCAGCAACCAACTCGGATTTGGGGCGAATCGCGGTCTGGCCGACTGGTTCCACTATCTGGGACCGGGCCACTCACCGCTCGAAGGGCTGTACAACCTGCAATTCAACTTCCATTCGGCCAATGAAAAGCTCTGGGGCTGGCCGGGCGGCGCGGCCATCGTGCTCGCGCTGGGATTGGTGGCGCGGCGCGGACCGCGAATTCCGCGCGGCGTGCTGGCGCTATCCCTGATGCTCATCGCGGCGTACGGGCTGTATTGGTATCACGGCGAATGCCTGGGTCCACGGTTCTATTTCGTCCTGCTGCCCGTGATGATTCTGCTGACGTACCGAGGCTTGTCGGTGTTGGGCCGCGCGCTGCACACGACCGGTTTGACGGTCGCTGCCACCCTCGTCCCCTTCACGTTTTTGGTGCACATTCCGCGCTACGGGTTGACGCATTTCCAAAACATGCGTGGGATCAGCGCGCAGGCGCGCGATGCCGTCCGCGATCCGCCTGAGCGGCCGGCGATCGTGCTGGTTGACGATGCCGATCCGCACCACTATTTCTTCTGCGCTGTTCAACTAAACGACCCCGATTTGAAAAACGACGTGCTGTTTGCCCTCGATCGCGACCGGTCCGAAGATATCGAAGCGCTGCGCCGCGCGTACCCGGACCGGCACCTGTTTCGTTTTCGAGGCGGCGCGTGGGAACGACTCGCAACGTCTGTCGGAACCCCGGGCGGAGGCCTGGGCCCCTCAGCCCGGCAAGCCCCGCATTTCCGTGCGGGGTTCTGACAGCGACTCGGCCGCAGCCTTCGGCACGACCTGGTAGAGCAGGCCCGCAGGCCGAGTCGCATACTTCTTGAGAATCCAGCGATCCTCGAAGTGCGCCAAACTCTCTTCAAAGGGCGTGCCGGTGAACAGGCGCCCATGCGCCACCCAATCCGCGACGTTGCTGGGGCTTACCGCCTGCGGAGTGCCACGCCAGCGCTGGTCGTTGATCTGCACGTCCGGCTTGAGGCCGTAGACGATCTGGCCGTATTGCAAGGGCTGGCCCCAACTCGGACCGATCAGAATCACCGCATCATCGGGCACGCCGGCCAGCGCTGCCCGCACGAAGCGTTCGGCGCTATGCTCGCCGCAGTGCCAGGGCTGCAGATACCAGCGCAGCGAATCGCGCATCGGCGCCGGATAGCGCGGTAAGGGCACCAGCCGCTCGGGCAGGCGACGTACGATCGCAGGAAGCACGGCATAGACCAGGGGCGACCAGAAGAGTGTCGCGATCAGCGGCCAACGCACGCGACGGAGCCAGCCGCGCGCCGCGAGCAGCCGATCGACGCCGGCGCCAAGCAGGATCGCCAGGGCGGTGTATGTCGGCAGGAAGAACGTGTATTGATCGGCAATGGGATAGCGCGCCGCGAATATCAGATGCGCGCCGCACAGCGCGACGGGCACCGATGCCAGCCAGCGCGGGTTATTTCGATAGAGCTGCCGAATGCCCGCCGGCACAAGCAGCAGCGCGGCATTCGGGAATGAAAGACCCATCATCGCGACGACGCGCAGCAACGCGGTCGCGCCGAGCGAGCGGTTGAATACGTTGGTTCCATATTGCCCGACCAGCCAATCGGCAAGCGCCGAGCACCAGGTCATGCGCCCGCTGGCAACCGTTGTGATGACGAGCGCCAGGATCGGAGCCGCGCCGATCAGCCAGAATAGCGGCGCCATCAACAACTCGAAGGTGTATCTCCACAGGCGCCCGCGCAGGGCCACAACCGCGATGGCGAGATAGACGGCGCCGGAGATCAGCGCCAGGTTATGATTCGAAACGCCGAGTCCATTGAGTAGTGCACATAGCGGTATGAGCCAGCGTCTGGCGCCGGGCGGCCTCTCGGCGCGCCGGGACCAGACGGTGAGGCACAGGATTTCGCCGCTCATGAGGGCCGCCACGAGCGTGTAGGTCTCGGTGATCGTGGCCAATTGCCAGAAGGCGTGCGCGGTCGCCAAGGCCGCGGCGGCCGCGATGGTGGCCATCCGCGACACGCGCAAACAACGCAGCACGGCCGCAACGTTCGCCACTGCCACGGCGCCGGCCAGCGCCGCGATGATGTTGCCCGCCAGCGCCGGATCCATCGCGGTCAAGCGCTGCAGACCCGCCGCCAGTGCCACGAAGAGCACATGCGCGCGGGCCAACTCATCCGGACCGCGCAGATCTCCCCGGGCGATACGGCACTGATAGCCAGCGCTGTCCTGCCACACCAGGCCGGGGGCCAGCGTCGCCCCGTACAAAACGGCGGCGGCAATCCAGGTCCCCAGCCAGTAGTGGCCGATCGCGGCGGGTTTTGAACTCGGATGTAGAGCAGCGGCCGTCATTCAATAAGTCCTATAGGTCCTACTCGACCTATTCGCCCATCGGCACCACGCGCGACAGGACGCCCAGCGGCTCAACTGCATACTTCTCCAGCACCCATTGATCCGCAGGGCTGACGGAGCGCGAACCCGGCGCGCTGGTGAAAAGCCGGCCCTGAGCGACCCAGCGCGCTACATGCACCTCATCGATCGGCTGCGGCGCGCCCTCAAGACGGCGGTCATTGATCTGAACGCCCGGCTTGAGTCCGAAAACCGCTTGCGCATATAACAGCGGCCCGCCTTGGGTCATGTCGATCAGCACGATCCCGTCGTCGGGCAGCAGCGCCAGCGCTTCGCGCGCGAAGCGCTCGGCCTCGCGGCTGCCCGTGTGCCACGGCTGAATGAACCAGCGTACGTTATCGCGATACGGAACTTTCCACGTGGGCAGCGGCGACAGGTCGCGCGGCAGCCGCGCCACCACCGGGGGCAGCACCGCATATACCACGGGAGCCACAAATAGCGTCAGCACCAGAGTCCAGCGCAACCAGCGCGGCAGGCGGGCGGCAGTCAGGAGTCGGTCTACACCGGCCGATAATGGGTAGGCCATCATCACATAGGCCGGAATGAAGAACGTGTACTGGTCGTGCACCGGGTAACGCACGGCAAACAGGAAATGGGCACCGAACAGGGTCACGACCAGCGCGGCCAGCCATTTCGGGCTCTTTTCGAAGAGCGGACGCACGCCGAAAGGCGCGATGAACCAGGCCGCGCTGGGGAACGAAAGGCCCATCATGGCCGCCACTTTGATCATCCCGGCCGCACTGAGGCGCACGTTGAAGACGTACGTATGAAATGGCCCGACCAGCCAGTCGCGCAGCACCTGCACGAGCGTCATCTCACCGCCGGCCCA
>DASXUA010000400.1:0-2792 GCA_036505095.1 Phycisphaerae bacterium | reverse complement strand
CGGTAACGAGTTACGGGCACTATGCCCACCTTGCAGAACCCTTGCAAGAGGTCCCGGTTGTACCGATCGCACCGATAGCTTTCATCTACGGCAGCTCGGGATCACCCTACGCTGCGCTCCTGATTTAGCCGCAGCAGGTTCGCGAGCACGCGCTGGTCGATTTCGGCGCGGCGAGCGGCGAGCGGGTGGGCGGCGGGCAGCGGCTGCCCGGCGCCGGTTTCGGTCCAGACTTCGGCCCAGACTTCGGACCAGTCGCCGCTCGGATCGGTTGCGGCGTAGGCGGTGAGCACAGCGCGGTCGAGCTTTTCGTGCGCCAGGCGCAGCCAAGTCGGCCGCTCGTTGTACAGGTTCGTCAGCGTGCGTTTCTTCAGGCGCGGGTCGCGGATGTTGCTCACGCGGTCGTGGTGGTGCAGGAGCGCCAGTGGTGCAGCAGGGTGATGAACATCCAGACGGCGCCGATGCCGTAGGTCACGCCGCCGGCGGCGACGCGCCAGTTGATGCCTTCGGCGGCCTCGATCGAGCCGCCGAGCCATAGGCTGTGGATTGCCAGCCCCACGGCCAGGAAGTAATACACGAAGAAGACGATCAGGAAGCAGCCGCCGAAGTACTTGTCCATGGTGCGCAGGTCAGGCTTGGACTCCAGCCAGGTCTCCCAGCCGGGGGCGTCCTTGATCTGCGGCTCGATGGCACAGCGGATAAACTGTCCGCAGCGCATCAACGCGTTCTGCTCGACGAAATACAGCACGGTGAGCACCAGGATCAAAAACGGCAGCATGGGCGCTACCAGTTCGCGGTTGGCAGACTCGGCCAAATAGGCCACGATCGGAACGGCGATCAGTCCCAACAGGACGATCAGAAACGCGCGCTGCTTGGTGGCTCTGATCTCATCCCGCAGCGTGATGAATTGCTGTTTGAGGAATTCATGTTCGTCCATCGCAAACCTCCCGGTCAGTGATCGCTGGGTGGCATGCTCAAGCGCAGCGCGGGCATGTTGCCCCTTGGAGCACGAAGCGTGGCCGCGCTGCGCTTGGCCATGCCACCCGGCGGACAATCGCAAGTCATTTCTTGCCCAGCCATTTGTCCCAGTTCTTGCCGTAGGCGGCGACGTTCTCTTTCGTGACGCGGTCCAGCTCGGCGATGTCGCGCGGCTGCGCCGGGGACTTGCCGTTGTGCAGCTTGTCAATCAGCAACTCGACGCTGCGATGGCCCCAGTCGTAGACGCGCTGCGCCAGCAACACCTGGACGATGCCCTTCTCGACGTACTTGAGTTGGGCCGGCAAGGCATCGACCGCGACGATCTTGACTTGGCCCGGCTTCCAGTTCATCAAGGCGTCGGAGAACAGCGGCCAGCCGCCGACCATCGCCCAGCCGGCGATTTCGGGATTGGCCGTCTGCACTTCTTGAACCTTGGCGGCCGCGTCCTGCGGCGTCTCCTTGTGGTAATAGACATCCACCAGCGTGATGCCGGGGTACTTGGCCATCTCGGCCTTGACGCCGCGCACGCGCGCCTGCAGGTTGGGTGCCGTCTGATTGCCGGCCAGGATGGCGATCTTGCCGCCGGATGAACCGATCGCGGCGGCCAGTTCCTTCATGACGGCCTTGCCGCATTCCTCGTCATCGACGCCGTGATAGACGAAGCGCTTGCTGGCGGGGGCGTCCGAATCGAAGCACGCCACCAGCGCCCCGCCCTCGACGGCCTTGTTGATGGCGTTCGTGACCTTCGAGGCGTCGCTGCAGCTTATGGCGATGCCATCGGCCCCGCTGACCACAAGCTGCTCGATGAAGCTGGCCTGCTTCTGGGCATCTTCATCGGACGGCGTGCGCCACAGGATTTCGATCTTGATGTCGTACTTGGCGCCGAGTTCCCGGGCGGCATCCTCGGCCCCGACGCGGGCCGCCTGAAAGACCGGGTTGCTCTCGCTCTTGGCGATCAGTCCAATCTTGTAGCTCTTGTCCGCGGCGCCAGCCGACGAAACGGCCAAACCCGTCAGTACAACTCCCAGCAGTGTCGATCTCGTGCTCATCCGTAACTCCTTAAGTTTGGCACAGAGGAACTGAGGAACTGAGAGAGCGTGCGCACGAGCCAAACGAGCTTGAACTCAGTTTCTCAGTCCCTCTGTGCTTGTGTCGTCGAGCGCTCGCTGACGCTCGCGGTTCTGAACCTGAACGCTATCCTTTGACCAGCCGGCGCTCGCTCAGCGACGTGCTGAAACGATCGAGCAGCACCGCCAGGATAATGACGGTGCCCTGAATGATTCTCGTATAGTTCTGATCAATGTCCAGAATGACGATGCCGTTGGCGATGAGCTGGATGATCAAGGCACCCAGCAGAGCGCCGAGGGCGGTTCCGCGGCCGCCGGAAAGGCTGGCGCCCCCTACCACTGCGGCCGCGATCACATCCAGCTCGTAACCCAACCCGTCGGAGGAGGCCGCAGCGCCGTACAGCCCGAGGGCGATCGTAGCGGCGATGCCGGCGGTCAGACCGGCCAGCGTGAAGACCAGCAGTTTGACGCGCCCCACGCGCAGCCCCGAAAACCGGCTGGCCAACTCGTTGCCGCCGACAGCGTACACCTCGCGGCCCGGAACGCTGTGCCGCAGGAAGACCTCGCCGCAGAGCACGACGACAGCCACAATGATCATCGGCACCAGCGTGAAGTCGCGCAGGGCGCTCTTGAAGCCCGTGCCAAAGCCGGGCGGAAAATCCGTAACGGATTGGGCCTTGGTGGTGACGAAGGCGATGCCGCGGTAGATCGACATCGTCCCGAGCGTGATGATGAACGGGTGCACCCGCA
>DASXUA010000399.1:0-4734 GCA_036505095.1 Phycisphaerae bacterium | reverse complement strand
CTCGGGATGCAGAACTGGGTGCAGGAGATCGTCACCGGGGGCATCATCGTAACCGCCGTCGCCCTCGACCGCTGGCGCCATCGCCGAGCGGAGTGATGCCGCCAAAAGGCACAAGCGGCGCAGAATACATTATTGCGCCTTTTGTGCGTTCGCGCGGCTCAATGAGAATGAGGGCTCCAGGCCGGAGAATGGGCATGCTAAGGAGCGTTGTCGCAGGGTGGCTCGCGGCGAGTCTGAGCACTCTGACATGGACGCCGCTCGCGCGCGCGGATGAGTTGCCGACGGAGACTCCCGCTCAGCGCGACGCGCGCATGACGTGGTGGCGCGAGGCGCGCTTCGGGATGTTCATCCATTGGGGCCTCTATGCCATTCCGGCCGGCGAGTGGAATGGACGAACCGATCACGCCGAATGGATCCGCGAGACGGCGCACATCCCGATCGAGGAGTACGAGAAGCTCCTCGGACAGTTCAACCCCGTGAAATTCGATGCCGACGAGTGGGTGAAGATCGCGCAGGACTCCGGCGCTAAGTACATCGTCATCACCTCCAAGCATCACGACGGATTCTGCCTGTTCGATTCCCAGTACACCGACTTCGATGTCATGTCCACGCCCTTCAAGCGCGACATCATGAAGGAAATGGCCGAGGCCTGCCGCCGCGCGGGTCTGCGCATCTGTTGGTATCACTCGATTATGGACTGGCACCACCCCGACTATCTGCCACGGCGCAATTGGGAGCAGCGCTCGGCGGAGGGCGCCGACTTCGACCGCTACTACGCGCACCTGAAGAACCAACTCCGCGAACTGCTCACCAACTACGGAAAAATCGGCGTGCTGTGGTTCGACGGCGAATGGGAGCCGACCTGGACGCACGCCTACGGCGAGCCGCTTTACGGCTACGTGCGCAACCTCCAGCCGGACATCATCGTCAACAACCGGGTCGACAAGGGCCGCGGCGGCATGGCCGGCATGACTGCCGGCGCGCATGCCGGCGACTTCGGCACGCCTGAGCAGGAAATCCCCGCCACCGGTATGCCCGGCGTCGACTGGGAAACCTGCATGACGATGAATGACCACTGGGGCTACAACAAGCACGATCACCACTTCAAATCGACCGAAACGCTGATCCGCACGCTGGTTGATGTCGCATCGAAAGGCGGGAATTTCCTGCTCAATGTGGGGCCAACGGCCGAAGGACGCATTCCGCCCGAGAGCGTCGAGCGTCTGCACCAGATCGGGCGTTGGATGGAAGCCAACGGTGATTCAATTTACGGCACGAGCGCCGGCCCGTTCAAGTCGCTCCCCTGGGGCCGGTGTACGCAGAAAGCGCTCGGCGACAACGTCACGCGGTTCTATCTGCATGTTTTCGAATGGCCGAAGGACCAACGGTTGGTCATCGGCGGATTGCTGAATGAGGCCAAGAGAGCGCGGCTCGTGAGCGCGGGCGAAAAATCATCGCTCGATACGTCGCGCGACGGCGATGCGCTGGTCGTGAAAGTGCCACGCGAAGCGCCCGATCCGATCGACAGCGTGGTGGTGCTGGACATCGCCGGCCGACCCGACGTCGCCGCCCCGCCGGTCATTAGTGCCAAGCATGAGATCTTCATTGACGAACTGGAGGTGTGGGTCACATCCGACCGCCAGCGCGTCGAAACCCGCGTCACAACGGACGGCAGTGAACCGACCATCGATTCGCCTGTCGCGCGCGGTGCGATCCGGCTGTCGCTGACCTGCACCGTCAGTGCGCGTCTCTTCCGCGACGGGCGGCCCGTCAGCCCGGTCGCCCGGAGTACCTTCACCAAGGTAACGCCGCGTCGCGCAGATAAGATCGAGGGACTCACGGAAGGCATCCGTTACGAATACTTCGAGGGTAATTGGGATCGCCTGCCGGACTTCGACCGGCTTTCGCCCGTCAAAGTCGGCATGTCGCGCAACATCGACCTGGCGCCGCGCGGCCGGCAGGAATTCTTCGCGCTGCGCTTCACCGGCTTCGTGACCGTGCCGCGCGACGGCGTGTATTCATTCTTCGTCAACTCCGACGACGGCGGCCGACTATACATCGGCGATCAATTAGTTGTGGATAATGACGGTCTGCACGGTTCAGCGGAGCGCTCCGGCGCCATCGCGCTGGCCGCCGGGCCGCACCCGATCGTTGTAACGTTTTTCCAAAAAGGCGGCGACCTCGAATTGCGGGTGACGTGGGCCGGTCCGAACATCGAAAAGCAGCCCGTCCCGGCCGGCGCCTTCGGCTTGCCCTGAACCCTGAACCCTGAACCCTTCACCCGTACCCCACCTCGTCCAGATCATCTTCGTCGAGGCCGAAGAAATGCCCGATCTCGTGCAAAATCGTCGCGCGGACCTGCTCGACGACTTCGTCCTGACTGCGGCAGGCGCGCTCGATGTTCTCCTGGTACAAGCTGATGCGATCCGGCAACTGCCCGGACTGTTCGACGCTCCTTTCGGTCAGCGGCGTGCCGTGGTACAAACCCAGCAGTTCGCGCGGATCGTCGATGCCCATGCGCCGGGCGGTGCGGTGGTCGGGGCGCGGCTCGATAACGATGGAGACGTTGTCCAGGTACTCGCGAAACTCGGGCGGAATGCTGGCGACCGCGCGCTCGATGAGGGCCTCGAACTGTTTGGGAGCAAGCTTGACCATGTACCCCTCAGAACCCCGCGCGGTAGGGCGGGGCCAAAGGAGTATACGAAGTGACGGATTTGAAAGCGATGCGTGCAGCCCGGTTCATCATGAGTCTCTTCTTGCTGTCGGCCCTGACCGGCTGCATGCCCAGCGGGTTGCTGATCACGCCGGTATCCACAAATCGGGCGCTGATGGAGGAGACGCTGGCGAGTGAATCGCCGCTCGCGACGACCAAAATAGCCCTGATCGAGGTCAGCGGCCTGATTCTGGATGCGCCACAGCCGCAGCTTCTCGGCGAAGGCGAGCACCCGGTCAGCCTGCTCATGGAGCAGCTCGAGAAGGCGCGGCACGATTCGGCCGTCAAGGCCGTGGTGCTGCGCATCAATTCGCCCGGCGGCGCCGTCACTGCCAGCGAATTGATGCACGATGAAATTGTTCGCTTCCGCAAAGATACCGGCCGGCCGGTGGTCGCCGCCCTGATGGATGTTGCCGCCAGCGGCGCTTATTACATCGCCTGCGCCTGCGACGACATCGTTGCCCAGCGCAGCAGCGTGACCGGCAGCATCGGCGTCATTATGCAGATGTTCGACCTGACCGGCACCTTGAACAAGATTGGAGCCCGCTCGGAAGCCATCACCTCCGGTCCGAACAAGGCCGCCGGCTCGCCCTTCGAGACCATGACGCCCGAGCAACGGGCCCTTTTCCAAACGATGGTCGATGAAATGTACAATCAATTCGTGGACGTGGTCAGCGCGGGCCGGCCAAAGCTGACGCGCGAACGGATCGTGGAGTTGGCCGACGGCCGCGTGTACACAGCCGGGCAGGCCCTGCAGAACGGCCTGATCGACCGCATCGCCACCATGCACGACACCATCGCGCTGGCCAAGCAGAAGGTCGGCGCCAAATCGATCCGCCTGGTCGGCTATCGTCGTCCCGTCGGCTATAAGCCGAATTACTACGCCCACGCCCCGACGCCCGGTTCGGGCGACGTGAATCTGATCAAGCTCGATCTGCCCGCGTGGCTGCGCGCCGCCTCGCCGCAGTTCATGTACCTGTGGGTGCCGTAGCGAGCATTAGCCATTAGCTGAGGCACGGCGCGCGCGCACGCGCGCGACCTTGAGCGCTCGCGCGATCCGATCAGCGCGTTGTGAAGATCTGGCGCAAGGCCGCTCTGGCCCGTGCCATAACTCGATCAGAGACCCAGAGTGTTGAGCTTGAGAGTGCATCCAGGCGCTGCGCGGCGCGAGTCTGTTCGATGACTCCCGTGGCAGCCGACCAGAGGATGACTCCCAATGAACCGTGGACCTCAATGCCCAGTGATGTGGCGAGCAGACGCGCCGCGCTGTCGTCGGTCAGGAACCAATCCAGCTTGTCTGTCGGGCGAGCGCGATGGCTGCGGCCTCGCCGGCATGGATGATTCCGGAACGCACCCAGTCATCCGCGCGCGAAAGGTATGCGGCGTCAAGATCGACGATCTGGAATCGTGTCACGTGGGACAAAGGCCAGCCCGGCACCTGCGCACGCAGTTCCAAATCGACAGCGTGCGGAAGCAAGACGCTGCCTGTCCCGAATAACAAATCGAGCGCGTCGACTTCCCCGAGATGCACAACGGGTCCGGTGTCCGCGACGATGGACCTTACCTGGCGCTGGGGACCTGGCGCAGAGCCCATTCGATATCCTCGAGCTGAAACTGCTCCTGCAGTTCAAGGCGCCGCGCGCGAACAAAATCGAGCAGGGCGGCTCGAATCAACTCCTTCTCGGATACGAACCAACCCGCCTTGACCCAAGCATCGATCTCGTCAGCCAGGCGTTCAGGAATTTCGACTAGAAGGGATTTCACGTTTCGGTCTCCGGTCCCGCGCCGTCACAACCCTCGCGTCCCAATCATAAGCTACTTGCCGACAACAGTCGTCAAAACGCAACCAGCTTCTTCACGTATGTCTGCCACCCGCGGTCGAAGCCTTCCAGATCGTCGGTGATATAAGCCCGAAAAACGGCCTCGCCCGCTGATACGTCCGCCGGGTGCGCCGTGCCTAAGCGCGCCGCGCTGGCCCGCACGTTTATCTGGCCGGAAACCAGATCGGCCAGCAGATGCTC
>DASXUA010000398.1:0-6318 GCA_036505095.1 Phycisphaerae bacterium | reverse complement strand
GCGGCAGACATCCGGGCGTTTTCGTCCAACCCGACCCGGTTGTCCAGCCGCCGGCCTGTGATATGATGCCGCCTGCACTTATTCTGGTGGGGCACCGCGGAGCGGTTTCGCGAACCTCACAGGGAGGCTTCTATGGTAGTTCAGACAGGCAAGGGTCAGGTCACATTCGTTGTCACACCGCCCGTGAATGGCTCGAAAGTCTTCGTCGCGGGCTGTTTCAACCAGTGGCAACCCGATCCGCTGCGCAAGCAGAAAGACGGCACCTATCGCAAGAGCGTCGACCTGCCGCCGGGGCAGTACGAATATAAGTACCTCGTCGACGATAAGTGGATCGAGGATCCCGAGAGCCCGGGCTACGCGCACAATCCGTTCGGCACGCGCAACTCGACGTTCCGCGTCGAAGCCGCCGCCGAGGTCAGCGCCGCTCCCGCGCGTCGCCGTCGCTAATGCGTACGCGCGGATTCGTGCACGCGGCCGATCGACTGCTTGCCCTGCCTACTGAGCGGGCCAGTGGGGGCGACGTGCGGGGTGTGAGCTCTGCCCAACAGTTGTCGGAAATCGTCATCTTGAACGCGCCCATCCGCGCGCTGAATGTACAATGATCGCGCAGCGCTGCGACCGCGCGCAGGAGGAGGCGAACCGCATGCGACGCAACTCCGTTGTCGGGTCTTTCATTGTCATCGCGCTGATTGGCTGCGAACGTGAAAGGTTCGAAGTATTAATGCAGCGACTGCCCGACGGACGGGTGCGGCGCGCGATCACCATCTGGACGGAGAACGAGGACAAAGTCGTCGCGACTTCCGACACGGTCCTCGCCCGTTATCGGGCCATCTATGGCGAGCCGCTAGTACGCGATGCCGAGAAGTACACCTTTGCCACCATCATCAACACCGACTGGCCAAAAGACATTCGAGGCGACGGCGCGGAGAACCACGGCAGCTTCTCCGTGTTGTCATCGCCAATGGGCAAATCCGCGGTGTACCTTGAACGCCTGCCGGGGATGACGAGTCCCAGAGACCTCGTCCGGAATCAACAACAGCTCGCGGACTTGACCGTCCGCGCATTGGCCGCTTACGTCCAGCAACAACCCGGGCTCGTGCGGCAGTGCCAGCCACTCGTTCGCTTTCTGGACTCGGAGCTGCGCGCCGATCTGGAAAACGTGGCGCTGAATTCGTGGCTCGGGCATGTCGGCGGCGCAAAGGACGACCAGGTCCTGCTGCCCACCTTCTCGTATTTGCTTGAGCATGGCTACGCAGATGTCGGGGACGTCTGCGCGCTGGCCGAATACGATACCCAAATACTGCTGCGCCGAGCGCTGCGCAAAATCGCAGCCGTGCTGGGGACTAGCGTTGATGCGCTGCCGCCGGAGTTGGCGCGGCTCAAGGATCCCAAGGCGTTGCGCGTGGCACTCCAGCAGGGATTAGCCGCTATCGGCTCTTCGGATGAGGAACTCGCGGCTCTAATGGGGGGGAGCCTCGCCGGCTCCGGCTCGAGTGGTGACATCAGTGGCATCGTGACCTGGCGTTTTGAGGAGAAACCAGTCACCACGAACGGCAAACGGGACGAGCTTGCCGGTGAGTTGCGCTGGACCGCGCGCGGGACCGCCGCCTCGGAGTTGCCGCAGGTACTGCTGGCCGTCTGGGCGCAGCCCGACGAAGCCTTTCAGCAGGCACACTTCGGCAGCGTGATCTTGAGCGAACATCTACCCGCGTTCAATGCTTGGTTTAACTCCCTCTCGCCCGCTGAATCGGCTCGTTGGGAGGAGTTCGTCGCCACATTGCATCCCGACAGTGATCTGGATGAGCGCCTGGAGAACTTTCGCTTCAAGCCCGCACCGCCCCAGGCCGAAAATCAAGAACAACAGCCCCAGCCGGACCATGCCGAATTTGCAACGCACCTGCTCCGCGACGGCTTGAAATCCTCGAATAATTGACTGGGCGGCCGTACCGTGGGTGTGTCCCGAGTGCGGCCGAACGACCGACTCCGGGCTGGCGGATTAGAACGGCGATCGGTTGCCGAATCCAGACCCGCTCCGTATGCTTAAATGAGTGAGGTACGCATGACCACGACCATCGAAGTCGATCCGCAAACGGCCGAAGCGCTGAGGACGCAAGCGGCATCCTTCGGGCTGACCCTGGCCGAGTACTTGCGGACCTTGGCTGAAGCGCCGCCGTTTGTACAGCTCAAGGGGGGCATCCCAATTTCCGACTTCGACCGGGTGCTCGACGCGCTGGCGGAGGATCTTCCCGAAATCGCGCCGCTGCCGGCTGACTTCTCGCGCGCCGATCTCTACGCCGACCACGATTGATGCAATACCTCCTCGATACCGGAATTCTGCTGCGCCTGATCCATCGCGCCGATCCGCAATACGACAAGATCCGTGCCGCTGTGCGTCAGCTCAAGTCGCAAGGGCATTCTCTCGTGGCTGCTCCTCAGAACCTGGCCGAGTTCTGGAACGTCTGCACGCGGCCTACGACGGCGCGCGGCGGCCGTGGTCTGTCCGTGGAAGCTACAGAGCGTCGGGTCCGCCTCATCGAGTGGATGCTCTCAGGCCTGCTCCCAGACAGCGCGGCAGCCTACCCCGAGTGGCGACGGCTCGTGCTCGTACATTCGGTCATGGGCGCCGCGGTCCATGACGCCCGGTTGGTGGCGCTTATGACCGTGCACCGCATCACGCACATTGTGACGCTCAACCCGAATGACTTTCGCCGCTACACTGGACTGGTTATCGTGACTCCGGACAACGTTCTGACCGTTTGAGTCGACTTCGCCGCGCTGGCGCTGTCGTGGTGTTGGATGACTTTGAGGATACGGAGGCATCCGTCATGGGACTTCTCGATGGACGACGCGGGTTGGTTTTCGGTGTGGCGAATGAGCGCAGCATTGCGTGGGCCATTGCCAAATGCTTGACAGATAACGGCGCGGTTTGCGGTCATGCCCATCTGCCGGGCGAAAAGATGGAGCGCCGCGTCCGGAAGGCGTTGGAGGCCGGCGGCATGGCCGATGCTTGGCTGTGTCCGTGCGACGCCTCCAAGGACGAAGACCTCGACGCGGTCTTCGATGCGGCCCGCAAACAGTTCGACAGCCTTCACTTCGTGATTCACTCCATCGCCTTTGCCGACCGCCAATACTTGCAAATCGGCAACTTCGCCGAGACGCCGCGGGCCGTGTTCAACCAGGCCCTGGATATCTCGGCCTACACGCTGGCGGCGATGGCGCGGCGCGCCAAACCGCTCATGACCTCCGGCGGCTCGATCGTCGCGATGACGTATTATGGCAGCGAGAAAGTGATTCCCGGCTACAACGTGATGGGCGTGGCCAAGGCCGCGCTGGAATGCACCGCGCGCTACCTGGCGGCCGAGTTGGGCGCCAGCGGCATCCGCGTCAACACCATCAGTGCCGGTCCGCTCCGCACGCTTTCTTCAATGGCCGTCGGCGGCATCGACGACATGTTCGGCTGGGTCGAGAAGAAAGCCCCGCTGCGCCGCAACATCGAGGCCGAGGAAGTCGGCAAGACCGCGCTCTACCTGGTCAGCGATCTGGCCAGCGGGGTGACCGGCGAGAACATCTACGTAGACGCCGGCTACAATATCGTGGGCCTGTAACGGAAGTGCGCCGGGGAGATTACGGTATGAGTGCGCTACGCACCCTGCGGCCCCCGGGCGCGACGGTGCGCGTTTCCGACCTGCTGCCCGTAATTCAAGTTACTTGGATGTATGAGATTCCTTCCACGCGGCGAGGACCTCGGCCTCGCGCTCGGGTGAGATGCCGGCCTTCAGCTTGGATCGGCGCTCATCCGGTTCCGATTTGAACCAGTCGAGCGTGTCCTTGGCGGTCACCGCGATGGGCCGGAATGTCAGCCCCTTCGCGATCGCCTTTTGTGCATTGACCTTAGCCGCGCCGGCCGTCTCGCCGCGCGGCGGCAACCACACCGGCATGTCCTCCCACGCGCTCACCTTTTGCTGCTCGAGAAAATCGGCGTCTACCCAGGTCAGGCGCGCAGCGCTCTTCGAAGCCGCCTGGCAGGCCTGCAACATCTCGCCCATCGTTAGCGTGCCCTTTGGCCCCGTGGCGTTGTACACGTCCGTAATGGATTGCTCGATTACTCTTACGATCCATTCTGCCAGGTCGCGAACATCTATGAGCTGAATCGGATCGCTCGGATCGCCCGGCGCAAGCACCTCGCCGCCGCGGTCCAGGCGTACCGGCCAATAGGTGAAGCGGTCGGTGGGATCTCCAGGACCGACGATGAGCCCTGGTCGGATCACCGTCGCCCGGCCAGGTAGCGATTTCTCAACAGCCTGTTCGCACAGCGCCTTCAGCGGACCGTATGTCTCACCGGTCACCTTCTCGACCGTTTCGTCCGGGAGCTTGCCGACGGGCGCGCTCTCGTCCATTCCGGGCTTGCTGGTGTCGGCGTAGACTGAGATGGTCGAAATGAAAACATAGTGCTGCACATTGTCCTTGAGCAGTTCGGCCGAGTCGCGCACCTGCCGCGGCACATAGCCCGAGTTGTCCAGCACCGCGTCCCACTGGCGGCCTTCGAGCGACTTCAGATCGCCGTTGCGATCGCCGTGCAGCTTCTCGATATCCGGAAACAGTTGCGGATGCGTCTTGCCGCGGTTGAATAGCGTGAGAGTATGCCCGCGTTTCCGGGCGAACTCCACCACATGCGGGCCGAGAAACCCGGTCCCACCCAGGATGAGCAGCTTCTTGCCCGCGCCGCGCGTTCCACTCTCCTGCGGCTCCGCCACCCATAGGCCGTCGGAGCGCGAGCCAAAGGCGGCCAATCCCCCGGCCAACACCGATTTCCTCAGAAAGTCGCGACGTGAACTCGTCATTAACTCTTCCTCCTCTCGATCCCCGGTTCCGGACAAGCGGCGCCGGTAGTCGCATACTCCCACCATGTGGGCTGCGAGCCAGCGCATCGCAGCAGTCGCATTGTCTAGGAGCGCCGCATACAATTCCAGTCCATGCGCCGCCGTTAGCCAACGATGGTGGCGGAGAGGAGTTGGTACTTGGGCCTCGAAACATGTGCAGCGTGCGGAACCGAGATTCCTCGCCGCGCGCGGTACTGCACGACGTGTGGAGTCACCATCGAGAGCTCGACGGCAATCCCCAAGATTTCACGCTGGCATGTGCACCGCCGGCTCTATGACTGGGTGCTGCACTGGGCCGATACGCCGCACGGCAGCGCCGCGCTATTCCTGCTTGCATTCGCCGAGTCCAGTTTCTTCCCGGTGCCGCCGGACGTGCTGCTGATCGCGCTGGTGCTGGGGGCGCGCGGCAAGTGGCTGCGCTATGCCGGCCTGTGCACGCTGGGCAGCGTGCTGGGCGGACTATGCGGTTACGGCATCGGCTACGGGCTGATGGAGTCCGTCGGCCGGGCGATCATCCATTTCTACCACGCCGATGAATACTACCAGACCGTCAACTCCTGGTACCAGAAGTACGATTTCTGGATTGTGTTCATCGCGGCCTTTACGCCCATCCCCTACAAGGTCTTCACCATCGCCTCGGGCGCGTTTCACATGCACCTGTTGGGCTTCACGGCCGTCTCGATCGTCGGCCGCGGGGCGCGCTTCTTCGCAGTCGCGACGCTGCTTTACTGGGTCGGGCCGCCGATGCGCCGCTTCATCGAGCGCTATTTCAACCTGCTCAGCCTCGCATTCGTGCTCCTGCTGATCGGCGGTTTCGTCGTGATTGGCTATTTCCGCTGATGCCCATCAAGCGCCAAGTGGCGAGCGCGAGGTGGTTTGACAGCCATCGGCGTTTGGATTGTACTGCACCGGACGTTGCGGCGCGCTACCAGCCAAGCGCAGCGCAACGGGCAAGGTCGCGGCGCGCATGTCCAGGTTGATTCGGGCCAAAGAAGTCGGGTTGATCGGCGTGATCCTGGTGCTGGGGATCCTGCTGGCCTCCTTGGGCGGAACCGTTCGGCGGCGCCTGCCCGACCCGAACCATCCCGGCGACGTGCGCGTGGTGCAGGTCAACAAGTTCCTCCAATCGCCGAACCTCGACAACGTCATCAAGAATTGTTCGTGGACCGCCATCATGGCGGTCGGAGCCACCATCGTGATCATCACGGGCGGCATCGATCTGTCGGTCGGCGCGGTGTATTGCCTGGCGGCGGTCAGCGGCGCCATGTTTCTGCGCTGGTGTGGACCGAACGGCGCATTCGGCGCCAACTCACCCGGCTGGAGCGTGCCGCTCGGACTGCTGATTACGGTCGGCGTCGGTACGCTCTGCGGCGTGGCTAATGGCTTGATGGTGGTGCTGCTGCGCGTGCACCCGTTCATCATCACGCTCGGCACGATG
>DASXUA010000397.1:0-9112 GCA_036505095.1 Phycisphaerae bacterium | reverse complement strand
TATCTCACGCGGCCCGTCGATCACGACACGTTGGTCCGCTTCTATCGGCTGGTGCGACCGGCCGGTCCGGGGTGGAGCGGCATCCGCCGCGTAGCCGGCGTCAGCGCCTCGCCTGGCAGCCTCTCCCAGGCGCTGCTGGGGTGGGTGCTCGGATGCCTGGTGGTTTATTCGGCCCTGTTCGGAGCGGGCCAGTTCATCTACGGAAACCGGACGGCCGGTCTGGTCTGCGGGGCAGTCTTCACCGTAAGCAGCCTTGGCCTAGTCCGCCTCCTGCCCGCCCTGCGACTGGAAAAAAGCTTGTAACCGCGGATTCGGGGCGGTATCTTAGCAGGTGCGTCGGCGAATTCTGCATTTCGCGTCCTTAACTTGGAGGCATCGGCCCATGTTACCGCGGTACCGCGTCCGCGCGTTCACGCTGATCGAGTTGCTCGTCGTCATCGCCATCATCGCGCTTCTGATTTCCATCCTGCTCCCGAGCCTGAGCCGCGCGCGTGAACAGAGCCGGGCGGTGGTCTGCATGGCCAACGTCAAGAATATCACGATGGCCTTCTATCTTTATGCCTATGACAATCGCTTCCTGCCGGGCACGAAGTACCAGGGACCGATGGGGATGAACCTCGACTGGTGCGGCCGGAATAACGACCTTTACACGCAGAACCCCGGCATGTGGGAGCACCCGATGGACACCTCCGTTCTGCGACGGTACTACGGGCCGGTTCACAAGCTCTTCGAGTGTCCGACGGCCAAGCGCCAGGCCAACCATTTTTATGATTACACCATGATGATGCGCATGACCGGCGCCAAGACTGACCTGCAATGGATCGTAACCTACCCGCGCGATCCAACCAATCCGAATACCACGCGCGTGCGTTTTCAGGGCCTCCCGTTTATGTTCGAAGAGGACGAACTGTGGTACAACCACAGCGTCGATGATGGCGCCTGGTCGAACCTCGACCAGATTGCACGCCGCCACAACCGCGGCGCGCACCTGGGTTATCTCGATGGTTCCGTCAGCCGCTTCATCACACCGACGGGGCCGTCCCCTTACCTGCAGGAGCCGCAGGATCTGGTCGCCAACCATCTGCGCTTGTGGGTCGGCGACACTTCGTATCTGGTCGGCGGCTGGACCACCGCGCCGTTCGGCTGGGTCAACAAACCCTGGCAACTGGGGATATGAACCCACTGCTTGGCTTGGGTTTTTGTGCTCTGGCGTGCGCGGCTCACGGGGCCGACCCTCCTCCGTCCAGCGTCAACGTCGTTCCCCGCCCGCTCCGTGCGGAAGCGCGCTCGGGCGAGTTCGCGCTGACCGACGCAACGATCATCTGGGTACCGCCGGCGCAGGGCGAACACGCCGCCATGAGCATCGGCGAGTACTTGGCAGCCTGCGTGGGCGCTAGCCTCGGGCTAAAACTTCGGGTTAGCGAGTTCGAGGCCCGGCCGCCTGCTAGTGGCATCGTGCTCGACACATCGGCCAAAATCGGCAGCGAAGAAGGTTACGAACTAAGCGTCACACCGTCCGTCGTGGTGCTGCGCGCCTTCAAGTCGAAGCCGCGCGGATGGTTCTGGGGCGTCCAGACACTACGGCAACTTCTGCCGAGTGAACCCGTGCAACGGCACGCTCAGGCCTCGCCATGGTCAATCCCCTGCCTGTACGTCGCCGACCAGCCGCGCTACCGCTGGCGCGGCATGCTGCTGGACTGCGGCCGGCACTTCATGAGCAAGGCGGTCGTCAAGCGCTACATCGATCTGCTGGCGTATCACAAGCTGAACGTGCTGCACTGGCATCTGACCGAGGATCAGGGCTGGCGGATCGAGATTAAGAAATACCCGCGTCTCACGGAGATCGGCGCGTGGCGCGGTGAAGGCGATCAGCGCTACGGCGGCTTCTACACGCAGGCGGAAATTCGCGAGATCGTTGACTATGCCAGGAGCCGCTATGTCACGATCGTGCCGGAGATCGAAATGCCTGGTCATTGCCGGGCCGCGCTGGCTGCCTACCCGGAATTGTCCTGCACCGGCGGTCCCTTCAAAGTCGGCACGGAATGGGGAGTGTACGAGGATGTCTACTGCGCCGGAAACAACCGCACGTTCGAATTTCTGGAAGACGTGCTCGCGGAAGTCGTCGAGCTGTTCCCGTCGGAGTTCGTTCACATCGGCGGCGACGAATGCCCGAAGACGCGCTGGCAAGCCTGCGGGAAATGCCAGGCGCGCATCAAGGCCGAGGGCTTGAAGGATGAGCACGAGCTGCAGAGCTATTTCATCCGCCGCATCGAGAAGTTCCTCACCGGCAAGCATCGCCGGCTGATCGGCTGGGACGAGATTCTCGAAGGCGGTTTGGCGCCGAACGCGACGGTGCAATCCTGGCGCGGCTTGGACGGCGCGATCGCGGCCGCCAGCGCCGGCCACGACGTGATTTCATCGCCCACTACTGATTGCTATTTCAACTTCCCGCACGAGCCCGACCCGGCCGCCCCCGATTGGATGGGCGTCATCTCGCTCGAAAAGGCCTATTCCTTCGAACCCACGCCCAGCGAGCTTTCTCCCGAGGCCGCGCGCCACATCCTCGGCGCCGAGGGAAACGTCTGGACGGAACTCATCACGGCCGACAACCTCGACCGCCTGGCCTTCCCGCGCCTCTGCGCGCTGGCCGAAGTAACCTGGTCGCCGAAGGAGCTGCGTGACTGGGACGACTTCTCCGCGCGGATGAAGACGCATTATCGCCGATTGGATGCGCTCGGCGTGAAGTACCACACCGCGCCATCACCTTAGGAATTTCTCTGTTTCTCTGTCGCTCTGAGTCCAAATATCTGCGGAGGTCTCAGACAAGCTGCGTCTGCCCCGGCATCGCCACCGGCTCGACGGATAAATCGCCCATTTCGTAGCGCGGCGGAGACAAATCCAGCGTCGAGGCATTCATGGCCCAATCCCACGACAGCTCGCGCCCGGTGTACGCCGACATGCGTCCCATGATCGCTGTCAACGTGCTCTCGGCGATCCTCCGGCCCTCGTTGAGCGGCCTGCCCGACCGGATGCTGGACAGCAGATCGACGTGCTCCATGACGTACGGATCCTGCGGCTCGCCCTTGGCTTTATACTTCCACGTGCGCCCGGTGGTGATTTCTCCATACGGATTGGCCACACCGCGCGTGCCGACCACGCGCTCCGCCACGCGATCGGCGGCTTTTTCGATCTGCCGGCACATGCTCATGACGCGCACGCCATTCGGATACTCGTACTCGACTGCGAAATGATCGTAGATGTTGCCGTATTCCGAGCCGACGCGGCATTGCCGCCCGCCCACGCCCATGCATTTGACCGGCACCGCGCCCAATGCCCAATTGATCACGTCCAGGTTGTGCACATGCTGCTCGACGATGTGATCGCCCGAAAGCCACGTAAAATACAGCCAGTTGCGGACCTGCCACTCCATGTCCGACCAGCCGTCCTCGCGCGGCTTGACCCACAGCGTGCCCTGGTTCCAGTAGCATTGCGCCGCGACGATCTTGCCGATGGCACCATCGTGGATGCGCTTGATGGTCTCCATGTAGGCCCGATCGTGCCGCCGCTGCGTGCCAGCCACGATCGCCAGCCCCTTCTGCGACGCCAGCTCCGAAGACGCGATCACTGATCGCACCCCGACCGGATCGACCGCGACGGGCTTCTCCATGAAGACGTGCTTGCCGGCCTCGATGGCCGCCTTCAAATGCAGCGGACGAAAACCGGGCGGCGTCGCCAGAATGACCAGATCGATATCCGACGCCAGCACGTTCTTGTAAGCGTCAAAGCCAGTGAAGCACGCATCCTCCGAAACCTGATAAGCCTCGCCGACCTCCGCCAGCTTCTCGCGCCCGGCATCGAGGTGATCGCGGAACAAGTCGCCCAGCGCCACGATCTCGACATTCGGCGAAGCTTTGACGCAGTCCTTCGCCGCGCCGGTGCCGCGCCCGCCGCAGCCGATCAGGCCGACTCGGATGCGCACCGGTCGCCTCTGCGTATGCATGGCCGGCGCCGCACTGATGCTCCGGCCGGTCGCGCAGCCACCTGCCAGCGTCACCGCGGCCGCCGCGGCCGCCGACGTCTTTAGAAATCCGCGACGGCTCACGCTTTCGTTCGATTCCTGCTCAGACATGCCTCCGCCTCCTGGCGAGCGGTGGGGTTCATCCCCGCCGGATAGCATTAGAGAAACGTACGGCTTCTGCTATGCCGCCGGGGTAAACCCGGCGGCTCGCTAATACCCGTCGCAGTACAGGTACGCGTCAATCACCGCCTTCTCGCCTTCGGTTCCCGGCTTGGAGTTGCCATGCTCCATTCCCAGCACCCCCTCAAAGCCGCGCGCGTGAATATGCCGGAAGACGTTGCGGAAATTGACCTCGCCCGTCGTCGGTTCGTTACGGCCGGGGTTGTCGCCGATCTGGAAATACGCGATCTCGCTGAAGGCCAGATCGATGTTCGGAATCAGGTTGCCCTCCGTAATCTGCTGGTGATACATGTCGTCGAGAATCTTGCACGCCGGGCTGTTGACCGCGCGGCAGATCTGATAGGCCTGCGCGATTTTGGTCAGGAACAGACCGGGATGATCGCGCCACGGATTCAGCGATTCGAGCACCATCACCAGGCCGGTCTTCTCGCAGACTTCGGCGCAGCCCTTGAGGTTGTCGATCACATTCGCGGTCTGGTAGCCCCACTCCAGCCCGGGATCGAACTGCCCCGGCACCACCGTGGTCCACTTGGCATTGACGCGCCGCGCCGTCTCGCTGGCCGCGGCCATTTTCTTCTTGAGCATGGCGCGCACTTCCTTGTCGTTATGCACGAAAGTGCGTTCACCAAATTCGGCATAGGCGACGAAGACGCCCATCGTCATATCAAGCTTCGCCAGCAGCCCGCCGATCTTCTCCTGCAAATCGACGGGCCGATCCATCATGCCGTTGTCTTCAAACGCGGTGAAACCCTGGTCGGCCATGAACTTGAGCTGATCGAGCGGATCGTCGCCCGCGTGGTGCTTGAACATCCCGAAGTGCGGCGCGTATTTGAGCTTGAAGCGGCCCTTGTTGCCGGGACTGGGCGGCGCCGCCGCAGCCTCAACCGCGCTGGTAAGCTGCAGTGCCGTCGCCGCCCCCGCCGCCACGCCCGTCGCCAGAAACGTGCGTCGATCCATATGTCGCCCTCCTGAAGGATACCTCCTGCGCAATCCGACCATACCGCCCGCGACGATCTCAGGCAAGCGCTACCCATACGGACGTGCAATGGCTGTCTTTCAGGTATATGATGAGGTGCGTCTTAAGCGGCGAGGTGGTGTATGACCCAACTTTTGAAGCAGGCTTTTGAGGAGGCGTCGCGGCTCGAGGAGCTCGAGCAGAACGCCGTCGCGCGTTGGCTGCTCGACGAACTCGCATCCGAGCGGCGCTGGGAACGTGCGTTCGCGGAGTCGCAGGAGCCGCTGCGGAAACTGGCCAACGAAGCGCTCGCCGAGCGCCGCGCCGGACGGACTCAGGCGCTCGATCCGGATGCACTGTGACGTCGCGAACGACTGAGCGCTTTCGCCGCTGCTTCACGGCATTGCCTGACCCGGTTCGGCGCCAGGCGCGCGAAGCGTACAAACGCTTCATCGCCGATCCGGGTCATCCAGGACTTCACTTCAAGCTGATACACACCCAGGAGCCGATCTATTCCGTGCGTGTGGGCCGCGACTACCGCGCCGTCGGCGTTCGCGATGGAGATGAGATGACCTGGTACTGGATCGGCTCGCACGCGGATTACGATAAGCTGCTGGCGCAGATGTAATGCGCGCAGCCCTAACAGAGAGGAAGAGCCGCGGACTTAATGTCAGCCCCGGCCCAGTTTCAGGCTCCGGTCGGCCCCTGAAGTCTGAGCTCTCACGTCAATCCTCAAATTCTGCACTTGCGATGTCCGCGGTGCCGCCCGCCATTGCACGATCGGCCGTCGCGCAACGATGCAGCCTGGAAGCCTACAGCACAAGGGAGGTGCTACAGGTGTTGCACGATGCGCGTCGGTTCGCGTTCGTGTTGCGTGAGCGATTCGACGAGCTTGGTTTGGTTACGGCAGCGATCGAGGTTGTGCCCCGGCCGGCTGGTTTTGTAGTAGCGATCGCCCTCCAAGAAATCCGTCAAGTAGCGCACGGCCTGCTCGAAAACGATTACCTTTCCGGCCGTGACTAAGTGATCCCGCTCCGTGGCTGTCAGCAATGAACCCGCCGCCCCGAGATATCCGCGCGTGAGGGCTTCAAATAGCGAAAGGTCCACCTCGACCCGCGCCAGATCGGTTTCGTCTTCTGCGGCCGTGCACACGCCCGACCGCACCATGTCCCCGAAATCGAACAGGATCGTGCCTGGCATGACCGTATCCAGATCGACCACGCACAGCACGTCACCCGTCGATTCGTCGAACAGCACGTTGCCGATCTTGGCATCGTTGTGCACGACGCGCTGCGGCACATTGGCCTGGACCAGTAGCGGAGCCAATCCCGCGTGCGCGCGGATGAAATCAATCTCAGCCCGAACGTCACCAGCCCGTCCGCACACGTCCGCAGCGACACTCTGCTCGAATCGCGTCAATCGCCAAGGCGTATCGTGAAATCGCGGAATGGTCTCGTGCAGCGGCGGCGGCGGCAAATCGGCCATGAGATCGTGAAATTCACCGAACGCCCGCCCCAACCGCTCGGCATCCGCCGCGCTGCGCACCTCATGCAACGTCCGCGTGCCTTCAATGAACTCGAACATGCGCCAGCACTCGTCGTCGTGCCGACAAAGAAACACGTTGCAAGCCGCGCTCAGCGGGACGAGCGACAGCCCCCGGCACCTCCGATCCGGCCCACCGGATTCATGCAATCGCTGGCGGATGTGGCCAATGACGCGCTGCACATTCTCCATCAGCGCGTCCACGTCGGCGAATACGGTTTGGTTGAGCCGTTGCAGAACGTATCGCCGGACCAGCCCCCCGCTGGCAGCGGTAACAATGTACGAATCATGAATATGCCCGCCCGGCAGCGGCCGAATGTCAGTCACCTCACTGACCAAAAACCGCTGCACCACGCTGATAAGCTCGGGATCCATGCTCGGCGCGCGCTCCGGCGCGCATCTGGAGCGCGCGCCCCGCATGATATATAGATAGCTAACGCCTGACGACCCGACGCGGACGCCGGCTGGTTTGCCGCATGGCAGCGGGCTCGCGGCGCGCGGCGCGCGGAAAGTAGCGAATTGTTCGAAAAAATGACAAAATCCTGGAAAGTCGCCGCGTCCAAGTCTGAACCCGTCGCAGGGCTTCAAAAATGCGGGTTCGGTGGCGAATGGGCATGCGAAAGTAGCAAAACTGTCACAAAAGCGCGAACGACCTATGACAACGGTCTGTCTGATTCCTGGTGACGGCATCGGGCCGGAGGTGACGGCCGCGGCGCGGCGCGTCATCGAAGCGGCCGGCGCCGAGATCGACTGGCTCGTCCTGCCGGCCGGAGGGGCCGGTGCCCGGGAGGGCGAGGCTCCCGCCGAGCCGTTGCCGCCGCAAACGATCGCAGCAATCGAGCAACACCGCCTCGCTCTCAAAGGCCCCATCACCACGCCCATCGGCAAGGGCTTCACCAGCGTCAACGTCCGCCTCCGGAAGCGTTTCAACCTCTACGCGGCCGTTCGGCCGGTGCGCTCACTGCCGGGCATCCGCACGCGTTATGAAAACGTCGAACTGGTCGTCGTCCGCGAGAACACCGAAGGCCTCTATTCCGGCATCGAGCACGAAGTCGTCCCGGGCGTGGTCGAGAGCATCAAGGTGGCCACGCGCGTCGGCTGCGAGCGGATCGCGCGCTACGCCTTCAACTACGCCCGCCAGCGCGGTCGGCGCAAAGTCACCGTGTTCCACAAGGCCAACATCATGAAGATGTCCGACGGCCTGTTCCTCGACTGCGCCCGGCGCGTGCATGGCGAAATCGGCCAAGGCATTCAATACGAAGAGCTGATCATCGACAACGGCTGCATGCAGATCGTGCGCGATCCGACGCGCTTCGACGTGCTGCTGATGGAGAACCTCTACGGCGATCTGGTCAGCGACCTGTGCGCCGGCCTGGTCGGCGGCCTGGGCGTCGTGCCCGGCGCGAACATCGGCGACGACTGCGCCATCTTCGAGGCCGTGCACGGCAGCGCTCCCGACATCGCGGGCAAGAATATCGCCAACCCGCTGGCGGTGATTATGAGCGGCGTCATGCTGCTGAATCACATCGGCCACTCGGCGCCCGCCCAGCGCATCAAGGCGGCCTACGACGCGGCACTCTCGGCCGGGAATCCGGATGAGCTGACCCGCGACATCGGCGGCCGCGCCGGCACGCAGGAATTCGCCGACGCCGTGATCCGCCGTCTCTGAGGTCGGGTGGCACGAGCAAGTCCGCCCGGAACCGCCGTGGCGAGCGGCCGTATCGCTTGCCCGCGAACGGATAATCACTAGAATGTTCGTATCTCCGTGAAGGCATGCCCATGAACCGGCGCGTATCTTTGGGAGTTCTGTTAGCGCTGCTGTCGAACTTAGCGCGCGCTGCCGAGCCGCCGCGGCGCATCTTCACCTTCCGCGAAGGAGAAGAGGCGCGGCAACTCGCACGGCGCGAGTGCAAGCCGCTGGTGGTGCACTTCGTACCGGATACGAAGCTCGGCAGCGAACAACTCAATTCCTTTTATCGGGGAGCCGAGCGCATCCCGCAGTCTGTGCTCGACGGCGTCATCATCGTCGCCGTTCCCAGTCAGCAGTATGCCAGCTTCGCCAAGGAACTGGGTGTGTCCGGGCAAGGCGGCTATCGGACGATCTCGGCTTACGATCTGAGCACAGTCGACGCCAAGTCGGTGCCCACCTGCGGCAGCGGTTTCATGTGAGGCCGGCCCCGCGAGTGGAACATGCGGCCGGCGGTCGCGATCAGCTATCTCAAAGAGGTGACCAAGGACTTCGAGATTTACGCGAAGAAGAACTACCTGGCGGCGCTCGACGATGTCGGCGCGAGCGATCCGATGAAACTCGCGGCGGTGTCGTATGTCGCCTCGCGCGGCATCAAGGGACATGAGTCAGCGCTGCAGGAGGCGTTCACGACGCGCTACAAAGGCAAGATCGGCGACGAGATCATGGC
>DASXUA010000396.1:0-5881 GCA_036505095.1 Phycisphaerae bacterium | reverse complement strand
AACCTTTTGCACAGAGCGGATCAGCTCGCCTTGCCGCTTCCACGTAACATCGTGCGCCTTCATCTCTTTGGCTTGCAGGTCCAACAGCGCCTCCGCATGAGTGTCGATGCGGCCAAAAAGATCGACGCTGCGTTCTGACGTGATGAAACTATAGAGCGCGGCTGTTTTCTGAGCACGGGCCTCATTGCTGAGGCGCAATGCGTGTGTTTGCACCAGATGCTGGCGCACAATCTGCACCAGAGCGAGCACACGGGATGGACTGACAATGATCACGCCGTCCTGCAGATGAAGCTGGCGTGCACCGGACGGAAACTTGCGCGTGGCAAGCATTGCGTGCTCGGCCTTCTCGGCCATCTGATCCGACGCCAGCTTGGTCACGAACTCGTTGCGCCAGGCGTTGTGATTCTTCGAATCGTAGATGATCTTCCCGCACTCCTTGCCGTGATGGATGACGACATGACGAATGTCGGCGCCCGGCTGTCCCCGATTAATGCGCTCGATCCGGTCGCCTTCGAATTCCGACTTTAAGTCTTCGAACAGGTCGATCTCCGCGCCTTCGCCGAGTTCCTCTGCAGTCTTCCGATCGATCGTCCGCTGGAGCTCCTCGACTTTGTTCGACAATTTGAGTTTCACTTCGAATGCGGCCGACTTTTCCGCGTTGACGGCATCAGCCTTCGCCTGTTCCAACGCCTCGCGTTGTTCCTGCAGCCGCTGCGCAAGCTGGGCATCGTACGCCTCCTGCAATTTGTGCTCGCGCTGTTCTGCCGCGGCGACTTTCGCTTCCGCCTCGGCTTTGGCCTGCTCGGCCTGCGTGATCTTTTCGCGCATTGCAGCTTCCGCTTGCGAGGCGACCTCTTGGCGAGCAGCATTCTCGCGTGTTGCGGCATCCTGATTCAGTTTTTCGATTGCTGCGTCGTTGTCGCGTCGCATTTGCTCCATCTGCGTTTGCAGAGCGTTGCGAGCTCCCTCCGCAGCTGCCTTTGCGACGTCAGCCTGCTCAATGCGGGTCTCCAATGCTGCAAGCTTTTCCTGAACCGCACCTTCGGCAACCTGCCGGGCTTCTGCGCGAATGTCTGCTTCCTTGTTTGCCGCCTCATGTTTCACCTTCTCGATTGCCGCCTCGCCGTCGCGGCGCATCTGGTCAAGGTCAGCGCGCAGATTCGTGCTGACCAGTTCAGCAGCCGTCTTCGCAGCCTCGGCCTGGTCGGCACGCGCATGGATCGCGGCCTGGGCGTCTTTGCTAACGCGCTCCGCCACAGCCATCTTTTCCTGGGCAGCGGCTTCCGCGGCTTGGCGGCCGTCGTCGCGGGCGGAGGCTTCGCGAACCGCGGCCATTTGGCGTTCACGGTCCAGGGCTTCCGCCTTCTCGCGCGCAAATTGCTCCTGCAGGCGCGCGGTGATCGCTGCTGCCTGCGCCCGCTCGTGGTTGGCAATGCGCTCTTTCAACTCCTCGAGGCGGCCGTGTGGAAGCGGCTGCTCGCATAGCGGACAAGTCTCCGTGACCATGTGCACGTGAGCCCCCGTGGGGGTTGGTGTGCTAGCTTTTAGGGCGGGCGAAGGAGACGGTGTCATTGAGGCTCCTCGTTATAAAATAGGTCCTAGTTTATCCTATTTAGTCCTAATGTCAAGCGCCAGCCGCACACTCCCACCGCGGCTAAGCCGCCCGCTTCATCGCCATGACCCGCCGCGTCGATCGCGCTCGCGACGCGCTCCACCATGGTGTCGAGCTCGACACGCGAGGCGATGAACGGCGGCGCGAGCAGCACGTGGTCGCCGTTTGCGCTGTCGGGCGGAAGCAATAAGCCGCGGCCTCATGGTGTATCCCATGGGCGGCACCTAGATCCGGCGCGATGCCCTCCTGCTCACACGCGTGCAGCGTGCCCGTGGGCCCCATGCTCCGCACATCACCTCGTCGAGGATGAGAAGGACGCCGTTCGATCGCAGATCTCGCGCAGCGTTTGAAATAGCCCGGCGTAGCATCCGCGATGCTAGCCGCGGTTCTCGAAGCGAAGCCGGGTGGTTCGCGTACTGAAATCAGGCACGATGCAAGATCGGAGAGGTCGCCGATGCCTTACACTAGAAAAATCTGATGCCATGACAACCAAGTCGATGAAGCTCCCGGGACATGATCATCCGATCACGATCGAGGCGAATCCTGCGCGCGTCACGCCAGCCCTGAATCGCCTCTCGATGAAATCCTGAAGATGCAACGCGAAGCCTTCGAGGCGTTGGACCGGATCGATCCTCTGGCGCCGCTGCGCGACAAATTTCTGCTCCCGCCCGGCGTGATCTACCTGGACGGCAATTCGCTGGGCGCATTGCCGCGTTCGACGGCCGCGCGCGTGTCCCGCGTGATCGAGAAGGAATGGGGCGAGGACCTGATTACGAGCTGGAACCGTCACGACTGGATCGCGATGCCGCAGCGCGTTGGGGACAAGATCGCGCGGCTGATCGGTGCTAACGCAGGAGAAGTCGTGGTTGCCGAGTCGACTTCGATCAACCTCTTCAAGGTGCTGGCGGCGGCGCTGAAAATGCGCCCGGGGCGACGCGTGATCCTGTCCGAGAAAGAGAACTTCCCGACCGACCTGTACATCGCCGAGGGTCTGGTGGACTTGCTCGGCCAGCACTACACCCTGCGCCTCGTGGCTGCCGACGATCTCGAGCAGGCGCTCGGTGCCGACACCGCCGTGCTCATGTTGACGCAGGTTAATTTTCGCACCGGGGCGATTCACGACATGGCGGCTCTGACCGCCGCGGCGCAGGCGGCGGGTGCCCTGGCGATCTGGGATCTGTCCCACTCGGCAGGCGTGCTGCCGGTGAATCTCGATGGAGCGCTGGCGGATTTTGCGATCGGCTGCGGCTACAAATACCTCAATGGCGGGCCGGGGGCACCGGCCTTCGTTTACGTCGCGGCGCGTCACCAGGGGCAGACACCGCAGCCACTCTTTGGCTGGCTCGGACATGCCGCGCCATTCGAGTTTGCTGCGAGTTACCGCCCGGCAGCGGGCATCCGGCAGCACCTGGTCGGCACCTCATCGATACTGGCGCTGGCCGCTCTGGAGGAGGCTGTCGATCTCCTCTTGCAGGCGGACTTGGCCCAGTTGCGGGCGAAGTCGCAGGCGCTCACAGAGGCGTTCATCACGCTGGTCGAAGCGCGTTGTGCCGGCCTGGGTTTGTCGCTGGCCACGCCGCGCGATCCCGCGCGCCGCGGCAGCCAGGTTTCATTCGCGCACGAGCAAAGCTACGCGGTGATGCAGGCACTAATCGCGCGCGGGGTCGTTGGAGATTTTCGCGCGCCCGACCTGCTTCGCTTTGGCTTCAGCCCGCTCTATATCCGGTATGTCGATGTTTGGGACGCGGCCGAAACCCTTCGCGACGTCCTCGTGACCGGTGCTTGGCGGCGACCCGAGTTCCAGCACCGGGCAGCGGTGACCTGAAAGCAACCAGGGCCAGGTAACATCGCGCTGGCAGTCGCCATTCAGGACACTCCGTTAACCGCAACGACGCTGCCGTCAAAAAGATGTCGACTTGTCCCACCATAGATTTCGGCTCGCGGCAGAATTCCGAACATCCCGAAGCCGTGCAAGAGGCTGCAGAGCTCTTCATCGAGCACGGTTGCGTACTACTTAAGAGTGTGCTCGGCCAAGATTACATTGCACAACTGCATCGTGCGTTCGTCGATACCTACTACCCGTATTTTGAGGATCGCGAATTTCCGGACGCATTAAACGTGGGTACCAAACGAACCCAGGTAACGGTAGCTATTGAAGGGCCGTTCAATTCGCCCCAACTCTATGCGAACGACTTCATTCTGCCGGTGTTGAAGCTGGTTCTCGGCGAGCACTTGATTGTGGGCAGCTTCGGAGCTGTCGTGTCACTGCCCGGAGCGCCAAATCAGCACAGTCATCGTGACCACCCGAATATCTATGAGTTGACGGAGGCTGAAGCCACGGAACCGTGGGTGGATATAGTGCTGCCCCCCTACGCACTCAACGTCATCGTCCCGCTGGTGCCGCTGAACGCCATCAACGGAACCACGCGGCTTTGGCTCGGGAGCCACCTGGTTCCCAAGAGCAGAACAGGGCAGATGCCTAGTGTCGATCCGCTTGCGGATCTAGGTGACTGCGTTTTGGTCGATTACCGCCTTCTGCACGCCGGCACCGCCAATTGCTCGGCAAATCCCCGCCCGATTCTCTATAACGTGTACTGCCGCCCCTGGTTCAGGGACAGCCGGAACTACCGCAAGCAGCGCCCGATCCGGATATCCCGCGAAGAATACATCCGGGTTCCGGAGGAGCTTCGGTACCTTTTCAATTGGTGGCGAAGATAAGCCCTACTTCGCCCCAGCCGGGGCTGCGGTGGCCTGAACCCACCCGGGACCGCGTTACCATCGCCGACCATTCCACGTTCTCACGGAGGTAACAATGCCCAAGACACGCGCCAAGTCACGCACCAGGGCAGCTGAAGTGAGGCGGGCACCACCGAATTCGATGAGATAGCTTAACGTGGTCGCAACATCCCGCACCGCCCTCCTCGCCGGCGCCACCGGCCTCGTCGGTCGCGCGCTCTTATCCTTGCTCCTCGCGAGCAAGCATTACCGCAGCGTGCACGTCCTGCTGCGTCGCACGCCGCGGGACATCGGGGCCAGCGAAAAGCCGCAGATTCACCAAGTCGACTTCACACGGCTCCCCGCACCATTCCCGACGATCGATGACGTGTTCATCGCGCTCGGCACCACGATCAAGATCGCCGGGTCGGAAGCGGCCTTTCGCCAAGTGGATTTCGACTTCGTGGTGAATGTCGCGCGGGCCGCCAGGGCTGCGGGAGCGACACGGTTGGCCGTCGTGTCGGCGTTGGGCGCCGACCTCGCGCATCTTCTACAACCGCGTGAAAGGCGAGATGGAGATCGCGGTCATGCAGATCGGCTACGAATCGGTGGTGATCGCGCAGCCATCGATGCTGCTGGGTGACCGGGCTGCCTTGGGACAACCACCGCGCAGCAGTGAAATTTGGGCGGCAAGGCTGCTCGGGCCGCTCGGTTGGATCATGCCCAAGAGCGTGCGGCCGATCCCGGCCCGCGCCGTTGCGTCCGCGCTGCTGGCGGCCGTTCTCGACGCGAAGCCCGGCGTTCGCGTCCTGAAATCGGGAGCGATGCAAGCGCGCGCCCAACCCTAGCGCGGTGCATCACTGCAAAGGCGCATCGCATGCGTCATGGCGTAGCCCGCGGAGGATCTGGCTTGCCCTCTGACTCGGTTTGCGCGCGAAATACACCGCCGCCCAGATAGGTGAAATAGAGGCGCATCTGGCTCAGCGCGACCAACACCCTGTGAGCCTGCAGAAAATCGGCGCCGAGAAGTATTTCCGCCTGTTCGCGAAGAAAGTCGGCGGTCCGCATGTTATTCGAATCTGCAAGGGCGGAGCCGCGCAGATCGCTAATGACGATGCTGGTGTCCCTGATCATCTCGCCTCCGATCAGGAAGCTGTCGATAGGCGCGATCCAACTCGCGGTCCGATGCGCGCCGATTCCCCCAAGCGCCTGAATTGCGACTACGCCGGGCGTCTGCGGCGTGATGCCGGCGCGCCCGGCTGCGGTCAGGTCAATCGCCGACACCTGAGCGCCCGAGTCGATGATGGCGCGAAGCTTGTGTCCGTTGACCTCGACTGTAAACGTGGGGCGACGATCCTTAGTCGGGCCCATCACAAGATCGACCACTGCCGCATTGGGATCCCAGTATGCGAGGAATGCCTCGCTGCAGGCAATTCGCTCAAAGGCTTCAAAGAACTTGATCTCGCGCGACGAGAGCGAAATCTCGATATCGTGCTGGAACAGGAAGTCGGCACCCACCAAAGCGCCGAACGGGAGGTTTGCCGTTTCCCAGGC
>DASXUA010000395.1:0-14543 GCA_036505095.1 Phycisphaerae bacterium | reverse complement strand
TGGACAGCGCCGCTGGGATGCGCTAGAATCGGCCACACAGTAGTGTAGTCCCCGTCGATCCCAGCCCCGGGTCGCAAGATCCGGGGTTTGGCATTATGCGAGTGCGGTTGCCGTTAACATCTTCAAAGGAGTTGGAAATGGTTAACAAACGATTCCTTGTCATCGTCGGACTGCTGCTGAGCGTCCTCGATCCGGCGCGCGCCGAGCTTCCGCCGCTGATTCCGCGCGAGATTCTGTTCGGCAATCCCGAGCGCACCGCACCGCGCATTTCGCCGGACGGCACGCAGCTCGCCTACCTGGCGCCGGATCAGGGCGTGCTGAACGTCTGGGTGCGCACGATCGGCAAGACCGACGACCATCCAGTGACGAAGGAGCGGCACCGCGGCCTTCGCAACTACTTCTGGGCCCAGAACGGCAAGTATGTCCTGTACGCGCAAGACAAGGACGGCGACGAGGACTTCCACATCTACGCCGCCACGCCCCAAGGCGACGAAATCCGCGACCTGACGCCGATCGCGAAAGTGCGGGCCGAACTCGTCGCGGTCGATCCAGCCTTCCCCGATGACGTGCTCATCGCACTGAATGACCGCGATCCGAAGTTCCACGATGTGCATCGCCTCAACGTTATCAGCGGCGAGCGCAAGCTCATCGCGCAGAATACCGGCGACGTCTCTGATTGGGCAGCCGATTCGAAGTTCATCGTGCGGGCCGCGGTCGCCGCTTTGCCCGACGGCGGCCTGCAGCTTCGGCTGCGCGACAGCGCCGAATCCGAGTGGCGCCCCGTCATCACCTGGACTTCGGACGATTCGATGGGCGCGCGGCTCTACGGCTTCTCTCCCAACGACAAGGGCGTCTATGTCGCCAGCAGTCTCGGCACCGACACGGCCCGCCTGCTCGAGGTCGATGCCCACTCCGGCGATACGCGCGTGCTCAGCGAAGATCCGCAGGCGGATGTCGAGGATGTGCTCGTACACCCAACCCGGCATCAAGTGCAGGCCGCCCAATTCATCAAGCAGCGCTCGGACTGGAAAGTGCTGGATGAATCGATCAAAGACGACTTCGCTGCCATCCGCAAGCTCGCGGAAGGCGATTTCCAGGTCATCAGCCGCGACACGCAGGACCAGAACTGGCTCATCTCCTTCACCCTCGACACCGGCCCGGTCAAGTTCTATGCGTACGAGCGCGCCGCCAAGAAGGGGACGTTCCTGTTCAGCAATCAGCCGAAGCTCGAGGGTTTGAACCTGGCGAAGATGAAGCCGGTCAGCATTCAGGCGCGCGATGGCTTCCAACTCATCAGCTATTTGACCCTTCCCGTCGGCCTGGAAAGTAAAGACCTCCCACTGGTGCTGCTGGTCCATGGCGGACCGTGGGGCCGGGATACCTGGGGCTACAACGCCTCGCATCAATGGCTCGCCAATCGCGGCTATGCGGTGCTGAGCGTCAATTACCGCGGCTCGACCGGCTTCGGCAAAAAGTTTGTGAACGCCGGCGATCGCGAATGGGGCCGGCACATGCAAAACGATCTGACCGACGCCGTCCAATGGGCCATCAAGGAAGGCATCGCCAATCCGAAGAAGGTCGCCATCATGGGCGGCTCATACGGCGGCTATGCCACGCTGGCCGGGCTGGCCTTCACGCCTGACTTGTACGCGTGCGGCGTCGACATTGTCGGTCCAAGTAACCTCATCACCCTTTTGCAATCCTTCCCGCCCTACTGGGAAACGGGCCGCAAGATGTTCTACAAGCGCGTCGGCGATCCGGAGAAAGACGCCGATTTCCTCCAGAGCCGTTCGCCGCTTTTTTCAGCCGACAAGATCAAGGCCCCGCTGCTCATCGGCCACGGCGCCAATGATCCACGCGTCAAGCAAGCCGAGGCTGATCGCATTTTCGAGGCGCTCAAAGAGAAGCATCAGCCGGTCGAATACATCGTCTTTGCTGATGAAGGCCACGGCTTCAACCGCCCCGAGAATCGCATGAAGTTCAACGCGGCGGCCGAGGCATTCCTTGCCAAATACCTCGGCGGGCGCTGCGAACCCGCCGCCGACAGCGAGAAGGTCGACATTCGCTCATGACCTGCGGTACACGAGTGGATTCAGAGGGGCGGGGCTGAGGAACTGAGGATCTCTCCGAGTCTGCTGCGCCCGGTCTTCACTCTTCCGCCTCCGCCTCGATGCGCTTCAGTACGGCGCGCGCCCGCCGATACTGACGCACGCCGAGGACCGCGCGGACCGCGAAGGTGATGCCCAGCGCGGCGAATATCAGTCCGAAGGTGGCCCGTGAAGCGTCGCCGCTGCTGATCGCCCCGCGCACCAGCGCGATCCCCAGTCCTATTCCCAGCGCAGCGGAGACCACTTCTGAGTACGGGAAAACGATGCCGTACGGAATGAAGATGTTCTCCATCTTCAGCGGCCGCGCGTTGTAGCGGTAGCCGCACTCGGGGCAGATGCCGACATAGGACCGGGTGCGCAGGTTATAACCGCACGTGCCGCAGTAAGTCGAATCGCTGATTCGCTGGTCGGCGAAAGTCTGCGCGAGGAGACGATCAAATTCCTGCTCATTCATGTTCGGTCAGGGAGGGCGAGTCTTGACTCGGCGGGAGCCTCGCCCTCCCGTCCGGCTCGGCGGGACGCCTCGCCCTCCCCGGTCAGGTGGCCAGCATGGCGTCGATGAAGGCGGCCGGGTCGAACGGCTCGATGTCGTCCGGCGTTTCGCCCAGTCCGACGAACTTCACCGGCACGCCGAGCTGGTCGCGGATGCTGATCACCACGCCGCCTTTGGCGCTGCCGTCCAGCTTGGCGAGGATGATGCCGGTGACCGCCATGTGCTCGCCGAACTGGCGTGCCTGGTTGATCGCGTTCTGGCCGATGGTGGCATCCAGCACCAGCAATGCCTCGTGTGGCGCACCCGGGATTTTCTTCTGCACCACCTTCTGGATCTTGCCCAACTCGCGCATCAGGTGGTCTTGCGTATGGAGCCGGCCGGCCGTATCGATCAGGAGCACGTCGGCCTTGCGGGCCAGCGCCGCCTCGCACGCGTCGAAGGCCACCGCGCCAGGATCCGCATTTTGCTGATGTTTGACGATATCCACGCCGATGCGCCGCGCCCATTCGGTAAGCTGCGCGACCGCCGCCGCCCGAAACGTATCGCACGCGCCGAGCACCACCGACTTGCCCTGCTTTCTGAAGTAGTTGGCCAGCTTGGCCACGCTGGTGGTCTTGCCCGAGCCGTTGATGCCGGCGATCAGCACGACGGTCGGACCGCTTTCGGCGTATCGAATCTGCCGATCGGCTTCGGGCCACATTTCGACGATGTGCTCGCGCAAGTAGGGCCGGATCTGATCGGCCTCGACGACTTGCCCGCGCTTCCAGCCGCTGCGCACCGTCTCAATGAGTTTGTCGACCGTGACCGGTCCCACATCGGCGAGCAGCAGCGCGTCGCGCAGCTCGGTGAGCACCTGCTCATCGATCTTACGGCCGATGGCCATGACGGTCCGCAAGCCGCCCGACAGTTTGTCGCGCGTCTTGGCCAGGCTTTGTTTGAAGCGATCGAACAACCCCATGGGCGAAGTCTCAAAGGCTCCTTGGACTCAGAGCGACAGAGGAAACAGAGAGATCATTTATTTAGAACTCAGTTCCTCAGATGCTCTGAGTCCGGCCTGTCGTTCTCCGATTTTGGCTTTCGATTTTCGGTTTTGGACCAGGCCTTCCACGCCGCATCGAGCAATCCATTCACGAATCGCGCCCCTTCCGGCGTGCTGAACTCGCGTGCGATCTCGATGGCCTCGTCGATCACGATCTTGGCGGGGACCGTGTCGTCGCGCAGCTCGCTGAGCGCGACGCGGATGACGTTGCGCTCCACCGGCGACATGCGGGCCACGTCCCAGGCATGCGCCTGCTGCTGCATCAGCGCGTCGCTCTCCGCGCGGGCCGCCCAGGCGCCGCGGATCAGGCGGTCGGCATACACCAGCGTCTCCTGCGGATCGTCGGCATCGGCCAGAAACAGGCCGACCTCTTTCAGGCCGGCGTCGCCCTGCACGTCCAGATGGCAAAGTGCCTGCATGGCCAGGATCCGGGCGCGGTGACGATCAAGTCCTTCGGTCCTCACCGCGGGCATTCTACGCACAATCCGTGCCGCTGGCACGCACCTGCGTGGCATGGCTTCACGGCTTCGGCCGGGTAGCCATGCGGCGCGCCCATGCTTACCCGCTGCGCGTGAAAGCATGCCACCCACCGCTGGCACGCACGTGGAGCGGTCAGCTTCGGGATGACGGAAGTTGGGCGTATAGATTGACCAGCTCGATGGCAGTCAGGGCGGCGTCGGCGCCCTTGTTGCCGGACTTGGCGCCGGCGCGCTCGATGGCCTGCTCGAGCGTATCGGCCGTGATGACGCCGAAGACGACCGGAATGCCGCTGCTGAGCGCGACTTGGGCGATGCCGCGGGCGGCCTCGCCGGCCACGTACTCGAAATGCGGCGTCTGGCCGCGGATCACGCAGCCCAGGCAGACGATCGCGTCGAAGCGCCCACTCTCGGCGAGCTTCCGGGCCGTTAGCGGCAGCTCCCACGCGCCCGGTACGCGCACGATGGTGATCTGCTCATCCGCGCACCCGTGGCGCAGCAGCGTATCGACCGCCGCCTGCAACAGCCGCGAGGTGATGAAGTCATTGAAGCGGCTGACCAGCAGCGCGAACCGCTGCTTCCCCACTACCAGATTGCCGACAATCTCACGAGGCATATCAGAATTCGTTTGGCCGCGTGCCGCCGCGGGTGGCATGGGCAAGCAGCCTTATCGCTTGCCCGTGCTTCGCGCGCCTTCGAACTCAGCTTCCGGCTTTCTTCGCTTGGATACGATTAAGTTTGTAATCCACGACGTCCACCAGCTTCTTCAACTCACCGTCGGAGAGTTTTTCCACGAGTTCCTCGGCCGTCATCTTGGCCACCACGCGATATTTGGCGATTCCCTTGGTGAAATCCGAGTTGACCTTCTCGACGCCGGGGACCTCCGCCAAGGCCTTCTTCAGCTTGATCGCATCGCCCGCCGAAATACCCTCGACTTCCACGAGGAGCTCCGCACCCGCCGATATCTGCGTGGCCCAGCTTTTCATCACGGTCGCATACGTGTCATCAATCAGCGGGGCAGCCGCGTTGGCAATGGCCATCTTGCCCGCCTGCGGCGAAAACGCCCGCTCCCCCTGCGCGCCGCCGCGCACGTTCGGCAGCGACTTGCTCGAAATCAGCTTGCCGGTGTCGGTGTAGAACACCTTGGCCTGCACGTTGCAGTTGTACATGATGAGCGCGACGCCGTGGACTTCCTTGTTCTCGGCCGCGTTCGCAGCGCTGTTGCCCATCACGAAAATCTGCGTGCCGAAGTCCTTGGCCAGAGCCTGCACCTTGGCAATGTTGTCCTCGGCCGCGGCATCGGCCGCCTCTTTCGCCCTGATCGCGTCCATCTGCTTGCGGTCGTATACGTCGAAGCCGCTCTCGATGAGCCGCTCCTCGATCTTGCTCTCCAGGATGCTGCTGTCGTCGGTGTGATTGTCGATCTTCTCGTCGATGATCACCATGACCTTGGGCCGCCCGATCTGATCGAGCACATTCTGCACCGCGCCCCATTCGGTGGCGACGGCGTTCTTGTCCACCCTGGCCCTGATCTTGCAATAGAAGATGCCGCCCGCGCCTTCACCCTCGTCGAGGACCTTGTAGTCTTTGACGATCCCTTCCGCGCGCGAGTAGATCGTGTCGCGCACCAGCACGAAATTCTCCGTTTGGCTATGGGAGCTGAGTTCGACCTTGCCGCCCTCCTCCAGCGCCTTGCGCAGCGCGTCGCGCTTGGCGGAGTCTTTGTTGATGCCTTCGCCCGTTACGGTCAGCTCGACAATGTCGTCAGCGCGCAGCGCTCCGCCCAGCACGAGCGCGAGCCCGATTGCCAAAAACCACGCCGTCCTTGCGCGAATCATACGTATTCTCCTGGCCTTGCCTCAGGCACAATGCGGTAGTCTCTGTTGCATAGTCCGTTTCGCGGCAGTCGATTGTGGCAAAACGACGGGCACGGTCAAGAGCGACTCGGTCACAAAATCAGTCGTGACAGGCTACCGACGGAATATCAGCCGAAAAACTACGACATAGGCATTGCTGAACGGCTCGGCGCGGAAGAAGCTGACCCGCATGGTCGGGTCGCCGACGAAAGGCCGCAGCATCCAGGCCATCTGAATCCCGACGAAGGCATACAACCCCAGCCACGCCAAAAGCATCAGGCGGTGTCGGCGGTTGCGGCGGATCAGGACGCGATAATAACGCAGCATGACGAACTGCCCGGCCACTGTGGAGACTGCCAGCGCGGCGAGGTTGAACAGCAGCGCGGCGCGGTAATCGGAGGTGCAAAAGTAGAAGAAGCGCGTCAGCGGCCCGAGCGAAGCCACGATGACGCCCAATCCGGCCTGCCCGGCCAGGATCGCTTTGACCGACTGCCGGAAGTCTTCGCGCAGACCCAGCACCGTGTTCAGCACGAAGAATCCCGGCAGGCAGACCAGCGTGCTGGCGAACAGCAGCAGCGGCATCTTGATCCCGGAATACGCCACCTGACGGATCCGCTCCGCCGAATCGAAGTGAAAGCTGCCCATGAGCGCACCGTATAACGGTGCGAACGCCAGCGTAATCAAGGGAAATGTCCAGGCCGGCAGCTCGGCGGCGCGCGCTGGATGAAAAGCTCCGCTGCCGCGAAGCAACCCGTCGGCATGCACGAGCAACGGCCGCAGCACCATTAGCGCCCCTCAGCCAGATTCTTCAATTGTGTCGCCAGCGCCAGGAAGAAGTTGCCCTCACGCGCGCGGAACCACGTGAAGGGCATGTCAGGGCTGCCGATGAACGGTCGCAGCAGCCAGCCCATCTGCGCACCGACCAGCGCGTAAATGAGCACCCAAATGCGGAAGATGCTGCGAGCCGCGCCCAGCGTTTCCCGAGGATAATCGCCGGGCACGACTTCCAGCGGACCTGGCTCGGATGGCATAGGCGGTTGGGCGGCATCGGCCGGCTCGGCGACCGGTGGCCGCCAATAGACCCACGCGGTCAGACGGCGCAGCGTCTGCAGCAGAAATCCCAGTCCGACGACGCCGGCGACCGCCAGCAACGCGACATTGAGAATCACCATGAAGGCATAGCTCTGCGTGCTCAACGTGAAAAACCCCAGGATCGGACCCAGCGACGCGGCGACGGCGAGGTCTACCGTGATGGCCCCGACCAACAATCGCAACATCGCCGTGAAACTCAAGCGGCAGCCCACCAGTGCGTTGAACACGTAGAGTGACGGGAAAGTCACCAGCAGCGTCAGGAGAAAAAGTGCCGGCAGCTTCACGGTTGACGCGATAAGCTGCTCGTAGCCGGGCTGTGAGCGTCCGCTGATCGCATACCAGCCCATGAAGAAGCCGTAGACGGCACCAAGCCCGATCGCCAGCGGGACGAACATCCGCAATGGCAGGTCGACTTTCCCGTCCGCAAGCTGAGGCGGCGCTGTCTTCCGGCCGCGCAGCAACTCGTCGAGCTGTTGGAATCCCAATCGCATGACTCTCCTCCATGCAGGGTGCACGTGTGCTCCAGCGGGTTCGCAGTGTCAAAATGTTTTCGAACTCCGCTGCGAGATGCGGCTGGATCATTATACGAACGACGGGCACGGCAAGTTCCGCACCAGCCGCTACGCACGCTATGAGAACGGGATTACGTGCCATTGCTGCTGCTGGATTGTCCAATGTTGCGCTCCGGACTGGCCAAAATGGGCGGTTCGGCGTACTCACGAATGTGGGCAGCACACGTACACGAGGGCTCTCGCAGTTCCGTATGCCAGAAAGGCCGCCACGGCCAGGGCGTAAGAGTGACGCAGCGCTGGGTGCTGTTCGAGTAGTCGGCCCGAAATGAGACCCTGGCGCGTGCCGGGAAGCAGTCCCGTGATCGCCACGAGCACCAGAAGCACGAAGAGCGGCAATCCGAACGGATGATATTGCCAGGCTTCAGCGAACCGCCCGCGCACGCAGCAGCTCAGACTGCGCGTCAGGCCGCAACCGGGGCACGGCAGGCCGAAAACGGCTTTGAACCAGCAGAGATGCAGGCCGAGTCCGTGCGGCGGATGAACCCGCGCCAGGATCAGCGTAGCCCATGCTAAGCATGCGCGGTGTCGGACGCGGCGCGTTTCGGAGGACTCGAACGTACCCGAAGCCTGACCAGTGTGCTGGTTGGAACGTGCCCAGCGAACCGAAGGCATGCGCGCTTTCATCGGCATCGGAGCTACGGCTGCGAGAAGGCTCCCGACAAAAGCGGATTCGGAAATGCCGCGTATCCAATGATTTGTGCGAGGATGGCAGTCCCGAAAGCCACCTTAAGATGAGTGCTCTCCAGCTTTGCCAGAACGAAATACAACGCGTAGAAAGGAACGCACAAGCAGAGGATTCCCGTCAACACGCTCTCCTTAAAGGCGCTGATTAACACCAGGATACCGACTACGAAACTGAAGATTCCCACGGGCCCTAAATACACGAACGATAGCTCGTTACCGCTTCGGGCGATCAGGAACAGCACGAGCACGATGCCCATAACCACGCCACCCAGAACGAGCGGGTTGGCAAAGATCCCGGAGACATTGACCGAACTCGAGCTGCGCGGCTTGTGCGTTTTGGTCGCTTTCAGCGCTTGCGTGCCGACGCGCTGGCCGGTCTGGAGGTTGTAACCGCAGCCGGTGCAGAAGATGGCGTTGGGCGCCAGGGGCGCGCTGCAGGCGGGGCAAGTGCGCTCGACTTCGGCGGCCGGCGCGGCGGCGGCCAACTTGGCGAGATCATCCAGCAGGTCGGCGCCGGGCGCGGCGGGCGCACGCGGAGCAGGCCTGGCGGCCGGCGCTTTCGGCGCGGTCGCGACGGCCATGGCTGCCGGCGGCGCCGCCGCCGCCTTCTGCTTCTGTTCGAGCTTCTGGAAACACGGCTGGCAGAAGTACCGCCCGCGCGCGTCCTTGATGCGCGGTTTGTTGGCGCAATCTTGACCGCACGCGACGCAGATTTTGGCCGGGGCAACTTCGGGCGAGGACATTGAGCTGACTCCAGAGAATAAACGAAATTAGACAGCGATTTACGGCCTATTTTAGAAACTCGTCGCCGATTGTAAAGGCGTTTCGCCCAAAACGACGGGCGTTCGCACGGCTCAAGAGCCGCTGCCGGTTGGACTTGCGGCGGCGGCCGGATGGGGAGCGGGCGTAGCGCTTCCCGGATGCACCGAGGCCTCCAGCGCCAGCAGCGCGAACGCGGTTCCGTAAGCTTTGTGATAGGCTTGCATGTCGTAATCCCACAGCGAGCCGTCCGGCTGCTGGATTTTGATGATCTCGTGCTGCAATTGCGGCCAATAGCGCCCTTGATCGCCGGGCGGCAGGCGCTCAATCACGCGCGCCGCATAGTAGTGGCCGAACAAGTAAAAGTAGCCCGAGTTCTTGTAGTAAGCCTCGTGCGGGATGGGCTTGTTGCGCGCGATGTCCAGGAATTTGTGCTCGCGGAAGAAATGATCGAGCCCGGTCGCGAGCGTCTCGTTGCTGACATCTTTGCCGGCCAGCAGCAGAGCTAAATTACAGCACTGGATCCGGCTGAGCGAACCTTTGATCTGGTCGATCCAATCCGCCCGACCCGGAGTGGGGATGACTGGAATGCTGTAGGTGTATGCCCCGCTCGGCAAGCGGCAGCGCTGGACGCCGAGCGCTGCGCGTTCGATCAATCCTTCGTCGACGGCGAAACCGTGTTGCCGGGCATCGAGCAGCGCGACGAGCGCGGCGGCCGTGGTGAAGCTCGTGGCCCACTGGTGCCGCGGCGTGCGCGGCACATCGAATTCCAGATAACCCCAGCCCCCCCGCGGCGATTGGCATTCGGCGAGGCGGGTGATGACGCGCTGGCCGAGGTCGCGCAGCGCCGCACGCTGCTCTGAATCAGCGTAGCGCGGCGCGCCATAGGCGGTGGCGAGCCCTTGCAGGCCGTAGATATAGGCCCACGAGTTCATCGTGTCCCAGTCGCTGGGGCGTTTCACCTCCGCGCGCGCGAGCAAGAAGCGCAGCCCGCGATCCGCGGCCTCCTGGACGGTCGCGGAGGGCACGCCGGGATCATCCAGCAGCGCCATCAGGCACAGGCCCGTCGTGGCTACCTTCCAGCAGCGTTGCGTTTCGGGATTGGCCCATATCGGCCAGTCGTCGCCGAAGGTATGCAGAGCGTCGGTCGCCGCGCCCCACGAACCATCGGGATTTTGATTCTTCAGCAGGAACTCGACCGCCTTTTGCATGGCGGCCGGCACGTTCGCGGGCGGCGGCAGGTCGTCCGCCCTTGCCGGCGACGCGAGCAACAACAGCAGCAGACCTGCGGTGCAACGGCGCATCACGGTGTCTCCCGTGCGGCCGCGGCGTGGCTCTGCTCGGGCCGGGCCTCCTTCTCGAGGTCGGACAACTCCTGATCGAGGCGCGCGACCTCGGCCTCGGCGCTGAGAATGCCGATCTGTTTGTCGATGCGCGTCGCCTCGGCCTCGCGCTTGAGACGGTCGATCTCGCGCTGCTTGTCCTGCACTTGCAACTCCAGCTCGCCAACTTCGACGGGCAGGGTCTTCTCCTTAAGCGTGGCGAACTCCGTCTGCTGAATCTCAAGGTCGCGCCGCGAGCGGTTCAGCCGGCGCCGGCCGCGCTCCAGGACAATCTCCTTGGTCTGGCCGGCGAACTGCTCATCCTTGTACATCATCTCAAGCTGCGCCAGCTCCTCTTCGGCCTCCTTGACGCCGTCCTGGGAGCGCTGCAGGGACAGCTCGCCACGCGCCACGCGCGTGGGCGCCGTCTGCTCCTTGAAGTTGGCGAGTTTGCGGGTGCTCAGCTCCAGATCGGCATTGGCCTTCGTCATCGCCGACTGCTGCTGCGCTTCGGAGTTCTGGCTACCGGTGCGCGCCTGACCGAGCTTCAGCCGCGCGATCTGCGCGTCGCGCTCGAGCTTGGCGCGCTTCCGGGCGCGCTCGTCCTCCTTCTTGCGGGCTTCATCCGCCGAGGCCTTATCGGCCGCCGGTGCCGCGGCTGGATCGGCGACGGCGACACTGGCGGGATTCTGCGTCGATGTGCCGGAGCTGGCGCTGGCGCGCGTCGCTGACGAGCAGCCGGGTAACGAGATCGAGCAAGTGGCCGCGGCCAGAATGGCCGGAGCCAAGATTGCGAATGAGCGCATTTTCGATCCTCCTGAGGGCAGCGGTACGAGAGTGGCCTATATACCGTATGGGTGCTGGGAGGGCGAGCCTCCCGGCGCGCCAGTGGCGGACGTAGCCGGACCGCGGATTTGACCCGGCAGGACGTTTTCGCCTTAAATAGGAGTCGAGCCGGCGCCGGTGTCGCTGCCGGTGGGGGGTGTTCCTTGGGACTGTATCCGCAGGGCATTATCGCGATTCTGATCACACTGGGCATCGGCGCCTGCGTAGCACGCATGCCCGTGAATGCCAGCCGCGAGATGGCCGGCGCCCCAGCCGCGATGCAACCCGCTTGGGGACCTCCGTCCATGACCGCCATCGATTTTGCGCCCGAGGCGTTTGAGGAGCTATGGGCATGAACTGCATCTTCCACGCCGGCCTGGTGTCGGCGCTGGTCTGCGCCGTCTCGACGTCGGCCGCGTGGGGACAGGCCGGCGTGCGGCTGAAGGTCGGCGACAAGGCCCCGCCGCTGGCGATTTCCGAATGGGTGCGCGGCACGGCCGTCGACCCGGCGAAGCCGGACGGCAAGCAGGCCTACGTGGTCGAGTTCTGGGCCACGTGGTGCGCGCCGTGCATCGCTTCCATTCCGCACCTGGACAAGCTGCAGGCGAAATTCAAGAACAAGCTGGTCGTGATCGGCGTGTCGAGCGAGGAGGCCGGCACCGTCAAGAGCTTCGTCAACCGCCGCAGCGATATGCAATATACGGTGGCCGTGGACAATAACGGCAAGAGCAACGCCAGCTACGTCATGGCCGCCGGAGTGAGCGGCATCCCCTTCGCCTTCGTGATCGATCAGAAGGGCGTTATTGCCTGGCAGGGCCATCCCGGGCTCGGTGACTTCGACGAGGTGGTCGAGAAGGTCGTCCGTGGAAAGTATGACCCGCGCGTGCCGGGCATCTTCGACAAAGCCGAAGCCGCTTATCGAGAGAAGAATTACGACCAAGCCCTGAGCCACTTGAATGAAATCCTGGGATTGGATCCCTCGCACCTGGGCGCGCTGAAGAACAGCGTGCTTGTGCTCCGCAAGGACCTGAAGGACCAGCAGCGATTGCGGACATGGGTCCAGGGTTACATCGAACACAACGCCGCGCACGCCGACGGGCTTGCTATCCTGGCGCAGACGCTGATGTCGCTGGAACCCATGAGCGAGCGCGACCCGGATTTGATCGTGCGCACGGCGCGCGCCGCGTACGAGGCCGACAAAGCCAATCCCGAGAACGCTGCGCTCTACGCGCTGGCGCTCTCCAGCGTGGGCCGGCTGGAAGACGCGATCCGCGTGCAATCAGAAGCCGTCAGTGTGGCCAACGACGAGCAGAAACCCGCCCAGCAGAAAACGCTGGATTACTACCTGGCCTGCAAAGCCGTGACGCTGAATCAGTAAGTGCGCCCAGCGCAGCATCACACCTGAGCGCAAGGGCTGGGTGGCGTCGTCGTCAACTGTGGAAATTCGGGGCTCGTTTTCGTCCTCCGCTCGCTCGCGCGCGCTTCGGAACTGCGAGCGTAAGCGAGTGGCTTGGACCGTCGTACGCCATCAACGTTCAGTGACGCTCCCTCACGGTCGCGGCTCTGAACCGCGGCCGTTGCCGCCCGCGGCGCTGAGTGCTGGTTCCGCAGCCGCGGACCTTGATACTCCCGCAGGACCGGCATCGGTCGTCGTGCGCACCAGGGCCGCGATGGTGGTGAGCAACTCGCGCGGATCGATCGGTTTGGAAAGGTGCCGCTGATAGCCGGCGGCCAGCGCCTGCACGCGGTCCTCGGGCCGGGCAAACGCCGTCAGCGCGACGGCCGGGATGCCAGCTACCCCTGCCGCCAAGCGCCGCACGCGCCGGATAAGCTCGTAACCGTCCATACCCGGCATGCCGATATCGCTGACCAGCACGTCAAACGGAAGCTCGGAATAATCAGGAGCCAACGAGCGCTCCAATTCGGCGAGTGCAGCTTCGGCCGAGTTGACCGCCCGCAAATGGGCGCCGGCCTCGCTCAGCACGCGGGTCAGAATCTCGCAGGCATCCCCATCATCATCCACCACCAGCGCGCGCACGCCCCACAGACTCAGCTCATCAGTGGCCAGTGCCGGGGTGACGGCGCGCTGCTCATCGACCGGCGCCACCCGTGGCAGACGCACGCGGAAGCTGGCGCCCTGACCGCGGCCGGTGCTGCTGGCCGAGATGCTCCCGCCGTGCATCTCCACCAGGTGCCGGGCGATCGACAACCCCAGCCCCAGCCCGCCGAACTTGCGCGTGCTGGAGGTGTCGGCCTGGCGGAAGCGGTCGAAAATATGCGGCAGAAATTCCGCCGCAATGCCTTCGCCGGTATCGCTGACGCTGATCTCGACGTGCGAGTCGGCCGGTTGCACCGCGACCTGCACGCGCCCGCCGCGCGGCGTGAACTTCACCGCGTTCGACAGCAGGTTCGCCAGCACCTGTTGCAGGCGCTGCGGATCGCCCTCGATGGGGTCCACAGCGGACTCCCGGCTGTGCGTCACCGCGATGCCCTTGGCTTCGGCCGAAAGGCGAACGGTCTCGATGGCCGCGTCGACCACCGCCGGCAGCTCGACCGCGCGCCGCTCGAGGCGCACTTTACCCGACACCACGCGGCTGATATCCAGCAAGTCGTCGATGAGCCGCGCCTGGGCGCGCGCGCTGCGTTCGATGGTTTCCAGGCCCTGCGCCAGGGTCTCGGCGTCGCGCGGACGGCGGCGCAGGAGCTGCGCCCAGCCGAGGATGGCGTTCAGCGGCGTGCGCAGCTCGTGCGACAGCATGGCCAGGAACTCGTCCTTGGCGCGGGCGGCGCGCTCGGCTTCGACGCGGGCGGCGCGCTCGCTTTCGAGAAGCACGACGCGCTCCTCCTCGGCCCGGCGGCGCTCGCTGATGTCGAGCGTCACCCCCAGCATGCGCGTGGCCGTGCCGGCGTCGTCCCGCACCGGGCGCCCGCGAATGATGATCCAGTGGAAGGAACCGTCGGGCCAGAAGCAACGGAACTCGGCGTCGAAATCACAGCGCTGCTGGATGGCCTGCTGCGCCGCGTCGCGGACGCGCTGGCGATCGCCCTCGTGGATGGCCTCAAAGAAGCTGGTGTAATTGAGTTCGGCCGCGGCCGGCAGACCGAAGTTGGACTTGCACGTGTCGGTGCTCTGCATGTCGCCGGTGGCGAGGTCCAGCTCCCAGGCCCCCAGACGTCCGGTATCCAGCGCGATGCGCAGGCGCTCATCGTTTTCGCGCAGCCGGGCGGTCGAGGCTTCCAGTGCGGCGGTACGCTCGGCGACGCGCTGCTCCAGCTCGGCGTTCAGACGCCGGAGTTCGTCGGTCTTACGATACAGC
>DASXUA010000394.1:0-2641 GCA_036505095.1 Phycisphaerae bacterium | reverse complement strand
CAGATGGCCCTGCACCTCGACATGCTTTCGATCGCCAAGAATCTCGAGCGCGTCGCCGACCACGCCACCAACATCGCCGAAGACGTGATTTTTCTGTCCACCGGCCGCATCGTGCGTCATTCGACCGGGTGAACCCTTGCCACGGTGCTTCGTACCGCTCCCCGTGGATTTCGCGAACGTTTAGCCGCAACGCCGAAGGCGTGCGCTGCGGCTGCCGTACTCGCCCGCGCTGGATTGCGGGCGCCCGTCGCCGATCGCAGCGCGGGCCGCAGTTTACCCGCCGTGGCGGGGCCCGGCGGCTAAACGTGGCGGTCGCGGCGCGGTCAAGAAATCGGCCCGCGTTCATTCTTCCGGATGGTGGCGCTCCCACCAGTCACGGACGCGCTGATAATCATGACCGTAGGGCGCGAGCCGCTGGCGGGCCAGGGCGATCAAATCCGGAATCGTGAAAATGCGCTCCGGAGCCTTGATGATGCCCCACTCGCGGCCCAGTAGCTTGACCGTGACTAACGTGTCGTTGTCCGGTCCGTGCGTGCCGCGCACCCGCAAATTGGTGCCCTCGATGATCAGATGCGCACCCATCTGCGCATACTCGACTTTCTGAATCATCGCGGGCAGCACCTTGGAGATGTCGATCCCGAGCAGGTCTTTCGCCGCGCTGATCAGCACGTCGCGATCGATGCTGCCGGCCTCGCCGGCCGGCGGGACAGCGTACAGGCTGATGTCGGCATAGTGGATGTGATCATCCTGAATTTGCAGGGCCTCGATCACGACCTTGAGTTTGCCCGTAATGATGCCACGGCCGAACATGCGCGTGACCGCCTCAAAGGAAACGTCCGCGACCTTGCCACTCGCCGAGAGCGTCTCGATGCGTTCGGGCGTCAGCGCCGCCTGTTGGATGCGCAGCTCGGCCTCGGCCTGCGGCGACTCCAGCCCGGGCGCGATCTCACTGAGCCGCAGCCCGCTCAGCCGGCCCCGGAAACGCAGCGCGCTGAGCCGCCGGTCCAGGAAGTTCGCCTCTTGCAGGTCGATATCGACCCTGCCGTGAAATGGCCCGCCGATGACTCCAGCGGTGAGCGATTCTAGATTGGCCTCGTCCAACGCGCCGGCAAAGATGATTCGTTGTCCTTCGGCGGACTCCGCGTAGGTCACGGCGCCCTTGAACCAGCCCAGCGCACTGCGCTGATCGACCCATCCCGGCAGTCGCAATGCGGACAGAGCGATGCGCGGTACCGTCAGGACCACCTCGTGCAAAGCCATCGCGCGACCCGGCGTAAAATGTGCGGCGATGTTGATCGGGCTGGCGACCGCGCAGTCGTTTAAGGAGTGCGCGCTCAGCGAGGCCTGCCCCGAGCCGTCCGAATCAAACAGGATCACGCCGCTGGCATCGCCGACGTGCAGACCAAGCGTGCGGCCGCGCCACGCGATGTCCATCCCGCTGATATGAACTTCGCCCAGGTCCAGGCGCGCGAAATCCTGGCCCAGCCCCGTCCGCAGCATCTGCTCGTAATCGGCGCGGTCCCAACCTTCATCGCCTGCGGTCAGCGTGCCGTCGGCCAGAACGAGCACGCCGTACGGCCGGCCGTCGCGCGGGCCCTCCTGCCACACGGCGCGGCGGCACGCAAACACGCGCGCCTGCCGCCGTGGCAGAAACACTTCGATATCTGATAGCTCGCGGCTGGAGAGCGACAGCGGAAGGATGCGCCCCAGTTGCAGCGGAAGCGTCAGCAGCGCCGACAGTCGCTGTTCCGTCCGCAGCCGATACGAGTCACTATGCAGGTAGGCCGCATAGCCACCGGTCGCAGCGAGCGAGCCCGGTACGAGCACCAGGCTGATGACCAACAAAATCTTCCGCCGCCGTAACATAGGTGCGCTCGGCTTCTAGAGTGCGATGATACCAAGTCCGCCTGGGAAGTGTAGGGACGGCTGGGGCTGGTGAGAGTGATTCACGGATATTGCTACGAGACACGCAGCGCGCGCCGAGTCGGCGTGCGGGTGCAATAGGTGCGCCCCGCCATTGCGAGCATCGTTGCACACTGGTCGTAGGTGAACGACTGAACTTCCGCCCGTGAGCCCGGGAGGTCGAGACTACGGCAGCGGATCGCGGCGCTCCACAAATCAAACGAGACGTTTTTGCTCGTTGCCACGCAGACGTCGAGCATCATCTTGCAAACTTGAGAGGGCATCCGGCATTTCGATGATCGCGTTGAAGTCGGCGATCGCTCGCTCCCCATCGCCGTCGTGTCCACGCTTGCTGTAGGCGACGCCGCGGTTATGAAGGGCTTGCGCCCGCAACTCGACCGGAATGTCGAGCATTCCGATGACCACGCTGAAGTCCGCGATTGCCCGATCCACATCTTCCTCTTCTTCACGCTCGCCGTACATGACGCCACGGCTGTATCGGGCGCGCGCCCGATGCTCGGCCGAGGAGTTTGGCATCTTGATGATCGCGCTGAGGTCCGCGATTGCTTGCGCCACGTTCGTCGGCTGCTCACGTTTTTCGTAGGTGATGCCGCGGTTGTAGAGGGCCTCTGCGCGTAGCTCGGCCGGAACGTCCGGCATGTCGATGACCGCGCAGTAGTCCGCGATCGCTCGCTCCACGTCCCCCTCTTGCCCACGACTGCTGTACGCGACGCCGCGA
>DASXUA010000393.1:0-25798 GCA_036505095.1 Phycisphaerae bacterium | reverse complement strand
TCGATGAAGTGGGCGGAGAGACGGGCGCTGGCCTGGACGGCATCACTTTTCGGAATCAATGCATGCAAACGAGCTATGAGCGCCGACTCGCGCTCGTGCTCCAGCGGCACGTCGCGCCACACGCGCGAGATCGGGGAGAAGCCGAGCGCATAATGCGTCAATCCGGTGCAGACCAGCACGGCGGTCATCATGCCCGGCCGAATTGTGCGCCGCGTGCCGCACGGCGCAATGCTTTGAAGAGTCGCCAGCCACAGGATCGGCAGCAATGTCGCCTGATGCCAGAACTTGATCGAGGCGAAATCGGGAGTGTCCATCAAGCAAATGAAGATAAAGGTCGGAAGTGCGGCCAGGACCACCGGCCGCCGCAGCGGAGCGAGCGCGAGCGGCGCGGTCAGCGTCATGGCATAACCAAGGGGTCGCCAGGTGAACAGCCGGCCAAGCAGTAAGGTCGGGTTTTGAAAGAAGTGCGCGACGATGCCACCCGGCGTGCCGCCGAGACCCGCATAAAGGTAGTACTTCGAATAGGTGCCTTGCTCGTTGAACGCCGGCACGATCCAGCGGATCGTCACGACAAAATACAGCACGCACCCCGCGCCCAGCAGCAACCCGCACCAGCGCCGGCTGAACACCGCCACATACAATCCGAACATGGCGTACACGATGGCCACGTCTTCCTTGAACGAGAGCGCCAGCAGCGCGAAGAGCAAAAAACAGAGCCAGCGCTGCCGCGTATACACGTAGAAACTCCACAGCATCAGCGGGAGCGCCAGGAGGATTTCGTGAAAGCCATACGACGCTCCGTAGATGACGCGGCTGTTCGATGGGTACAGCAGGTATGCGAGCGCCAGCAGCGTGGCCGCGGCGCTGGAACCGCTCGAGACCCGCGTCAGAGCGTAAATCGCCCACGCCCCGCTCAGGACCGCGATGGCACCAAGCGCCATCAGAAACTCGATCCGCGGACAGGCGGCGAAGAACGGAACGAGCAGGTACAAGCCGGGACTGAAATGTTCACCGAAGAAATGGTGCCCGAAAGCCTCGCTGCGCAAGCCGCGGCCGCGCAGCACGTTCAGCAGCATCTCGGTGTAGTAGCCGATGTCCGGGCTGCCGTATTCGAGCATTCGGTGCATCTGGATCTGCACCCAGGTGTGAAATACCGCCAGGACGCCGGTGAGTCCGACGACAGCCCAGAAAGCCGGCTCCTGCCACCAGCGCGCCACGGGTGCGTGCTGTTCGGCCGCGGTAACGTCAACGGCGGATATTGCGGCTGAGGCTGCGGGATTCTCGCGGTAGCGCAACACCGCATCGACGAATCGAGCGCCGCCCCAACCCGAGGCGACGATCGCGGCGAGCACCATCAGGAAGCCGGCACGCGGGTCGAGTGCATAGGCAATCCACACCACCGGAAGCGCCGCAGGCCAAGCGGCGATCACCACGCGGGACCAGTGCAACTTGTTTTTGCCGAGGTGCCCGCGCGCCCACACCGCCGCCCCAAGCGCGATCGCCACAGCCAGGAATAACGCGAAGCCGCCGAACGGCCCACCAGCTTGATCGCCGGGCCAGCGCAGCTCATAACGTACCGTGTCAACCCGTGCCACATAGAGAACGTGCAAAAGCGCCGCAAGATTAGCGACGGTCAGCAGTGCCATGGGGATCGCGAGCACAGCGCTCGCGAGATAGCCAACCCGATGCTGGCCCGTTCGTGACATTTCGGGTACCGGATGCATCCGGGCGGGTATCGTACGAGGATGAGGCGCGAGCCAAAAGCCCGGTTCAGGCGCTTAGGTCGACGTCAGCGTGCCCGTCCGTGTCATACGAAATTCCAGGTGGTTTCTGCTCATCGGGCGCACCACCTTTGGAATCTGCCGGCTCGCCAAAGGCGCGGCCCTGACTGCCACTGCCCTCGGCATCGGAGAAAATCTGCGTGTCGCCGTCGGTGGTCTCCACGTTACGGCCGGCGTCGTCAATGGCGCCGCTTCCTGGCTGCGGGCTTCAGCGCAGCGGCTCAATGTCGGTGAGCAGGCGCGATAACGCTACGGCGCGGATGCGATCGGCCAATGGGAACGTGCGGTCGCCGGCGTGGATCACGTCCATTCGGCGCAGTTTGAGGTCGGCGAGGGCCGAGCGCATCGACGGAGTCACGCGCGGCGCCGTGGTACGCTTGATCTCCACGCCGATCCGAAGGTTTCCGCGAATCACGAGCAAATCCAACTCGGCCCCGGCATGGGTGGCCCAAAAGAAGCATTCCTCAGGATAGGCACCGAGCCGCCGAATGACTTGGGCCATGACAAACCCTTCCCAGGAAGCGCCGACTTTGGGGTGGCGCTCGAGGTCAGCGGGAGTGGTCAATCCCAGGAGCATGTGAAGCAGCCCGCTATCTGCCAGATAGACCTTCGGAGCCTTAACCTGTCGTTTGGCGAGGTTCTCGTGCCAGGGCGGCAATTGGCGGACGACGAGAGCCGATGTGAGTAAGTCAAGGTAATTCCGCACGGTGGTGTCGCTCACGCCGAACGAACGGCTGAACTCGGACGCATTCCAAATTTGGCCATGATAGTGTGCCAGCATGGTCCAAAAACGCCGCAGCGTGGTCGCTCGGATAGAAATACCGAGCTGCGGCAGATCGCGCTCCAGAAAAGTCCGGATGAATGCACGCCGCCAAATGGCGCTCTCGGCGTGGGAGCGCGCGACATAAGAACGCGGGAATCCACCGCGCAGCCATAACCGGGCGTGCTGCGCAACACCCACCTCGTCGAGTGCCAGGCCGCCCAACTCGTGAAACACCACTCGCCCAGCCAGAGTCTCCGACGAACCCCGGAGCAGGTCGGGCGACGCGCTCCCGAGGAGCAGGAAACGGGCCGGACGACGAGGCCGGTCAGCCAGGACCCGAATCACGGGCAGCAGCGCGGGTTGGCGGTGAATTTCGTCCAGCACAACCAAACCGCGCAGGTCTTTCAGGCCGAGCATCGGTTCGGCTAGCAGGGCCGCATCGTCGGGATTCTCGAGATCGAAATAGGCGCTCGGACCGGGCACCCCGGCAAGCAGGGCCCGCGCTAGAGTCGACTTGCCCACTTGACGCGCGCCGATCAGGGCCACGACCGGATAGCGGCGCAGCAGCCCGCGCAAAGTGGCGAGTTCATGCGGACGTGCGATCATGTGAGTCCCATGCTACCTTGAAAACTCGGTACAGGCAACCGAGATTTCAAGGTCAATCAGGCCTCTACATCGACATGTGCGTGCCCGTCAGGGTCGTAGGAGATGCCTTTGGACGGCGATTGCGGCTCATTTTTCGGCGGGGATTCGTCATCGGTCTGCGAGAAGGCGCGGCCCTGGCTGCCGCTGCCCTCGCCGTCGGTGAAGACCTGCGTGTCGCCGTCGGTGGTCTCGACGTTGCGGCCGGCATCGTCGATGGCGCGGGCTTCCTGACGGGCGGCGTGGGCCTGACCGGCTTTTTCCGTATCCAGCGGACGCGCGGCCTCACGGGCCTGATAGCCGGCCTGTGCGCCGGAGATCGCGATATCAGACGGAATCTGCGACATGCGCCTTCCGCCACTGCCGCGCGCGCGCCATCCGGACAAATGGGACTCCGAGGAGCTGAGGAGCTGAAGATAATTCGACCTTGAGCCTCCTCAGATTCTCAGTCCCTCTGAGTCCAACCCAGCACTTAGCTGCGCGTCAACTCGCGGTAACGGTTGTTGAACTGGTCGCGCAGGCGCGACAGGATCGCTGAGTGCATCTGGCTCACGCGGCTTTCGGACAGATCGAGCGTGGCGCCAATCTCCTTCATGGTCATCTCTTCGTAATAATAGAGAATGAGGATCAGCCGTTCCGCCCGCGTCAGGCCGCGCGTGACCAGGTCCTTCAGGTCGCGCTTCTGGATCTCCATGATCGGATCCTCCCCCCGGCGGTCTTCGAGTACGTCGATCTCGTGCACGTCCTTGTTGGAGTCGGTCTCGAAATGCTTCCGCGACAGCGATACCAGGCTGACGGCATTGGCGTCGCGGACCAGCTTGTCCATTTCCTCGGGCGAGAGTTTCATGCGCTGGGCCAGCTCGTCTTCGCTGGGCATGCGGCCCAACTCGGATTCGAGCTGCCGGCTGGCGCGCTCCAGCTTGTGGGCCCGGCTGCGCACCAGGCGCGGCACCCAGTCCATGCTGCGCAGCTCGTCGAGGATCGCCCCGCGGATGCGCGGGGCGCAATAGGTCTCGAATTTCACGCCGCGCGTCAGGTCGAAGGCCTCGATCGCATCCAGCAGCCCGAACACGCCGGCCGAGACCAGGTCGTCCGACTCGACCTCGTCGGGCAACTTCGCCCCGATGCGCTCGGCGTTATACTTGACGATGGGCAGGTAGCGCTCCATCAACTGGTTGCGCAACTCGCGATCGTTGCTGAGTTTGTACTGCTTCCAGATCTGGCTGGGGTCAGACGTCAGCCCTTTCCCCGTCGCTTGTAAGGTCGGCATCGCTACTCCTCCATGAACGGTGGGGCGTCCCACAAACTCGTCCCGGCCGTTCGACCGCGCGAACCAGGCGCCGCCACGCAGGCGTCACGCGCAGATCCGATGTCGAGTTACGTTCCCATCGGCTGCGACTCGACGATGGTCGAACTATTTCCGGGATCGGGGATGGCGGACGCCTGCGTCCGATTTTCGGTCGGCGACGCATCCTCTCGTCGCCGCCGGTGCTCGTTCACGACCGCTTGCGCGGCCGCGCCCAGCACGAATCCGATAAAACAGAAGATAAATAACGCCCAGACCGAACGAGACAGGATGACCGTCACCGGATTGCCCACGGACAGGCCGGCAAACACCGCCACCGCGAACGCCAGCAAGCCCAATGCCGACCCGGTGATACGACCAACCATGTCACAACATCCTTGTCGCAACACGACCCGGGACGGTCGGGCCGTCCCGGACGACCGGCAGCGAAGCTCGTAATCGGAATGGCCGCGGAAGGAGAAGGTGACCGACGGTCGCGAGGATCCTTCCTCAGGCGCATCCGCCTGGGGCGGATGCCCGATCGCTTCCCTGCTCTGCTTCGACGCGCCCTCGTGGGGAACGAGCCTCTGGCTCATCATGGCGGGCGAGACACCCGCCCCCCAGGCGCTGGATCACAAGAACATGCCGGCGATCCGCCGCAGGAGCCCCTGCCTGCCGGCCGGGTGCGCCTTGCTCCGCGCCAAACGGGCCGCGACCGCCGCCATGCACACGCTGGCCGGTGAACGCGGATATCGCAACACGAAAGGCGTCCGCGAACGAACGGCCAACTCAATATGCGTATCTTGCACGATGTAACCGCCGTCTGCAATAGAAAACTTCAAGAATTTATCGGACACGGCGGCGATACGTTCGAAAACCTGCCGGGCTTCGTCGCGGCTGTCGGCCATGTTGACGACCAGCCGCACCGTACCGCGATGCATGGCACGTACCAGGGTTTTCACCGCCGCATAGGCATCCGTAATGGCGGTCGGCTCAGGCGTCGTGACCAGCAGCACGTCCTCGGCGGCCAGCGCGAACGCGGTCACGGCCGACGAAATGCCGGCGGCGCAATCGAGGATGATGATGTCCGGCGGGATCGCTGCCGCGCCCCCCGGCCGCAGGCGTGACGCCGCGCCCGGACGCGCGTTTATCGGAACTCGGGCGCTGCGCACCTGCATCAGCAGGCGCTCGCGTTCCGGGTCGCTCAGGTTGATCAGCCCGGCGACTCCCGACCCGCCCGAAACGAAATAGATTCCGCCGGGCGCCTCGACCGTGATCTCCTCGAAGCGGCGCGCACCGGAGATGACGTGCGCCAGCGTGCAGCGCGGGTTGGCATTCAGCAGGATGTCGGCGTTGGCCAGGCCCAGATCGACGTCAATCAACAATGTGCGATAGCCGCGTGTGGCCAGGCAGATCGCCAGATTGACCGCGACATTCGTCTTTCCAACCCCGCCCTTGCCGCTGGTGACCGCGATGATGCGGGAGCGGGAGTGGGCCCGCCCCGACGCGGTCACGTCTGGCAATCGGCCGGCCAACTCGCGCAGCCGCGCGGCCTGGTCCGTTCGCCTAAGATGAGCAGGCGCGGTCGCCACAATCTCGCTCGGCACCTCCCTGAACGATCAGCTCGGCTAGCCGCCGGCTGCGTCCCACTTCGATATCGTCCGGCACGTCCTGGCCGGTGGTCACGTAAGACAGTCCTAACTTGGCCCGGGCCAAGCAGGAAAGAATCACGCCGAAACCAATGGCTTCATCCAGCTTGGTGAAGATCAGGCGATCGACGCCGATTTCGGAAAAGCGCTCGATGGCCTGATGCAGCACTGCCGGGCTGGAAGTACTGGAAAGCACCAGATGGATTTCATGCGGCCGGGCCTGGTCCAGGTAGCAGCGCAGCTCATTGATGCGGATGGCGTCATTCTGGCTGCGCCCCGCCGTATCGATCAGGATCACATCGCAGCCGCGGAGACGATCCAGCGCGGCGCGCATCTGCGCCGGCGTCATGACGACTTCGAGCGGCACGTCGATGATCTGGGCGTAGGTGCGAAGCTGGTCGACGGCCGCGATGCGATACGTATCGATGGTGATCAGGCCGACGCGGCGATTCTCGCGGAGGCTCAGGTTGGCCGCCAACTTGGCGATGGTCGTAGTTTTTCCGACACCCGTCGGGCCGACCAGGGCGATCAGCGTCGGCACGCCGGCCGCCGACGAATCCAGACGGATCGGTCCGCAGACGGGCAGCATGGATTCGATATACGCAGCCAGCTTCTCACGCACCAACAACGGCTCGCAGACTCCCTGCGGCCCGATCTCCGCACGAATGCGCTCGACCAACTCGCGGGCCAGCTCCTCCGCGACCTGCGCCTCGATCAGATTCAAGTATACGGGCAGCAGCTCCTCCGGAAGTCCGGTGAGGCGCGTGCGGCGCGTTTCGACGACCAGGTCCTGTACAAGGGATTTAAGCGCGCGGACTTCGCATTCGAGTGCGGGTGATCTCGGCTCGGTGATCGCAGTGCTGGCGGGCACGAGCGTCCTTGCTCCGTTCGATTCGGGTGGCATGCTTTCACGCGAAGCGGGTAAACATGTCTGCGTGGCCGCATGGCTACCCGGCTGAAGCCGTGAAGCCATGCCACCCGAGTCGGCCAATCCATCGGCCGGCTTGGCCGGCACCCTACCCGAACGGTTCAGGATCGGCAAGTCGGACATCTGCCGGGCGGCCGTGACCTCGATCAGGGTGCGGGCGCGCCAGCCGAGCAGCCCGCCGCGCGTGAACGTACGCGTATGCAGGATCACCGCGTCACGGCCAAGTTGGCGCTTCACCTGGTTGAGCGCCTCCGCCATGGTAGCGGCCTGAAACGTCCTAAGGTTGCTCATTGATCACCCTTGACTTCGGGAGACCCAAACCCCTCGGTATTGGGCAGGGCCACCATTCCACGGGACTCGATCGGAACACCGCGGACGATCTCGTTGAATGAAAGCACCGGGACGTGCGGGAGGACCGGCTCGATCATCCGCCGCACCCACAGGCGGATTTGGGGCGGGCATAGGAGCACGGGCGTCTTGCCGCCGCAGGCCGGCAAAGCCCGCTCGATCTGGTCGCGCACCGCGTCGACGAGGGCCTGCTGGCGCCGCGGCGGCAGGGCCAGGAAAGCACCGCGGTCGTTTCGCTCGATATTGGCCTGGATCAGGTCCTCGACGGCCGGGTCGAAGGTGAGGCAGTTGATCTTACCGCCCTCGCCGCGATACCCCTGGCACAGCGTCCGCGCCAGCGCGTTGCGCACGTATTCATTCAGGATGTCGATGTCCTTCGTTCGCGGGGCCCAGTCGCCGAGCGTCTCGACAATAGTCTCCAGATCGCGGATCGGCACGCCCTCGCGGAGCAGGGCTTGCAAGACCCGATGCACCTCGCCGGGTTTGATCACCGTCGGGATCAATTCCTCGACGACCTTGGGAGCCCGCTCCTTGAGGGCGTCGATCAGGCGATTGACCTCCTGGCGGGTGAGCAGCTCGTCGGCGTGGCGGCGGATCAACTCCGTCAGGTGCGTCGCCAGCACGCTGGTCGGCTCGACCACGGTGTAGTTGCGATGCTGGGCATCTTGCCGCTGGGTTTCGAGAATCCATTGGGCCGGCAGACCGAACGCGGGTTCCTTGGTCGCAATACCATGCAGCGGCTCGCCGGCCGTCCCGGCATTGATGGCCAGCAGATGGCCGGGCAGCAATTCGCCCTCGCCGATTTGAAAGCCTTTTAGCTTGAGCCGGTACTGGTTGGGTTGAAGCTGGATGTTGTCACGAATGCGGATCGGCGGCACGACGATGCCCAATTCCTGGGCGACCTGTTTGCGGATGTTGGTGATGCGATCGAGCAAGTCGCCCCCCTGCTTGCGGTCGACCAGGCGGATCAGGCCATAGCCGACTTCCAATTCCATCTGATCGATCGCCAGCAGCTTCTCGATGCGATCGGCCGCGGGGGCAGCACGGTCGCGCGCTGCAGCCGCAGAGGCCAGTGCGACCGATGCCTGCGAGCGGCGAACGACCCAGGCCGCGAGCGCACACGAGCCGGCCAGCAGCGCCATCGGAGCTTTCGGCAGCGGCGTCAGCACGAGCAGCCCGAGGAAACCCGCTGCCAGGCCGAGCGCCACCGGCCGTGAGGTGAGCTGGCCCAGCAGCTCCTCGCCGAAATCGGCCTTGGAGGCGCTGCGCGTCACGATCATCGCCGCCGCGATCGACACGATGAACGCGGGAATCTGCGAGACGAGACCATCGCCGATGGTCAGGACCGTGAAGACGCGCAGCGTATCCATGAACGTCATGCCCTGCTCCACCAGTCCCACGTACATGCCGCCGAGGATGTTGACGATGGTGATGATGATGCCGGCGATCGCGTCGCCACGGACGAATTTACTGGCACCGTCCATCGCGCCGTAGAAGTCGGCCTCGCGCGAGACCTCCTCGCGGCGGCGCTTGGCTTCGGCATCGGTGATCGAACCGGCGTTCAGGTCGGCATCGATGGCCATCTGCTTGCCGGGCATGCCATCGAGCGTGAAGCGGGCGGCGACTTCGGCGATGCGCGTGGCGCCCTTGGTGATGACCACAAATTGAATGACCACGATGATGGCGAAGATCACCATGCCCACCATCAGATTGCCCGAGGCCACGAACGCGCCGAAGACGCGTACGACGTGACCGGCCGCGTCCGCACCGGCGGCGGCATTGGTCAAAATCAGGCGCGTGGTGGCGATGTTGAGCACCAGCCGCAGCAGCGTCAGGGACAGCAGCAGCGAAGGGAACGACGAGAATTCCAGCGGGCTGCGCATGTACATCACGGTCAAGAGCACGACGGCCGAGAGCGTGATATTGCCCGACAGCAGCACGTCCATCATGCCGGTGGGCAGCGGCACCAGGATCACGATGATCAAGGCGAGGGCGAAGATCGGCAGGACCATGCCGCGATACTTGCCGATCAGCGCGAAAAGCTGAGTTGGACGGGCTTTCGCCACGTTAAAGTCCTAAGTAGCGTCGCCCCTTGTGGGCGGCGCGCCGGGGACAAGCCCCGACGCTACACTGCGACCGGCGCCGGGCCCATGCGCTGGCCCGTCAGCTCGTAGACATACGCCAGAATCTCCGCGATCGCCTGGTAGAAGCGGCTGGGGATCTCCTTGCCGACTTCCACGGCGTCGTACATGAGCCGCGCCAGAGTGGGCCGCTCGACCATTGGAATCCCATGTGCGGCGGCCAACTCGCGAATACGCAAGGCCAGGTAATCCGCGCCCTTGGCGACCACAAGGGGGGCGTTCATCGTATCGGCGTCGTATTGAATCGCGATCGCCAGGTGCGTCGGGTTCGTCACGACCACGTCGGCCTTGGGCACGGCCGAGCGCACGCGCTGCAGGGCAAGCTGCATCTGAATCTGACGGCGGCGGCGCTTCAGGACCGGATCGCCTTCCATGCGCCGCAGCTCCTCCTTGACCTCCTCTTTCGTCATCCGCAGATCGCGCTCATGCCGATAGCGCTGGTAGACGTAATCGACGATCGCCAGCACCACCAGCAACAGGGCCAGCCGCACGCCCAGCGTGTAGGTCAGCCCGGCCGCCCGCGCCAGCAGCACGGCGTGATCCGTTTCGATCGCCGCGAGAATCGCCTGGATCTGGCCGTGAATCGTCCACCAGGCCACGCCGGCCACCAGCGCCAGCTTGATCGTATTGAGCGCCAGCGTGACGAGGGCGCGCGCGGAAAACAGTCGGCGCAAGCCATTCAGCGGGTTGATTTTTGCCAGAGTTGGGGTGAGCGGATGGAGCGTGAGCAACCAACCCACTTGTGCGGCCGTCACCGCCAGCGCCAACACGAACGCGATGCCCAGCAGCGGCGCGATGGCCCTCGCGGCGTCCAGGGCCATCGTGAAACTGAACGGCGCCAGTTGCCCGCGGTCGATTTCGCTGGTCGCCAGCCCGCGCTGCACGATCGCCAGCAGCGTACGCCATACGCCGGGGCCGAAGTACTTGAGCAGCAGCAGCAGCCCAAGCAGGAGGACGGCCGTTGTCAGGTCGTGGCTGCGCGGCACTTGCCCGCGCTGGCGCGCTTCGCTGCGGCGGCGCGGGGTGGCCGGTTCCGTCTTTTCGCCGAACTCGTCAGGCATTCAGCTCTCCCAGACCAAATGCGGAGCGAATCACTTGCAGTCCATCAGTGATCGAAGACGCCAACAGGTCGCCCGACATCGCCAGGACCAGCCCGGCCATCAACAACGCCGCCAGAATCTGAACGGAGAAGCCCACGGAAAGAATGTTGAGCTGCGGCATGGCGCGCGAGACGAAGCCCAGCGCCAAGGTCGTCAAAGTCAGCGCAATCAGCACAGGTCCGGCCAGACGGAGCGCCAGAATGAACGCGCTGCTTAACAGCTCCGTCGCCAGCATGAGTACACGCTCGTCCTGCCGGAACGACAGCACCGGAATCACCTTGAACGTGTCGAGCAGGGCGCGTAGAAGCTGTCGATGCCCGCCTACGATCAGAAAAATCGTGAGATGGACGAGGAAAAACAGTTGGCCCAGAGCCGTCGTATCGTTTTCGAGAAGCGGGTTGAAAATCTGTCCTAAAGCCAGGCCGGCCTGCTGGCCAATCAGCGCTCCGGCCAACTCCGCCCCGAGAAAAAGGATACCCATGCCCAGACCGATCACCAGTCCGATCAGCACCTCGCCTATGGCGCCGACGAACGCATCGGCCAGAGTCAAGTGCAACGCTGCCTGAGTCGTGACCAGCGGAAACACCGCCAACGCCACGACCATCGCCAGAGCGGCCTTGATGCGCCGCGGAATGGCGTTGCTTCCAAAAATGGGCGCCGCGATCATCAGGCCGCTGATTCGCAATAGAACCAGCACAAAGCTTGGCAAGAGCAACGGAAGCTGTGTGATCGTCAAGTTCATAGCTATTAGCTCATGGACCGGTCCCAAACATTTCCTGGCAATATCCCAGCATCCGGGTGGCGATCCACGGAATAAAGAACCATGCGGCCACGACCATCGCGGCGATCTTGGGAACGAACACCAGCGTCTGCTCCTGCAATTGCGTCACCGCCTGAAAGAGCGATATCAGCAGTCCCACCGCCAGACCGATCAGCAGGATCGGCGCGGAAGTCACCAGGGCAATCCAGAAGGCCTCGCGGCCAATGTCGAGGGCTTGCGTGAGGTCCATGTCGATTCCCAATCGATCCAGTTTCATCCAAAACTGGCCAACAGCGTTCTTACGACCAAATGCCAACCATCGGCCAACACAAACAGCAGGACCTTGAACGGCAGCGACACCAGCACCGGCGGCAGCATCATCATGCCCATCGAAATCAGAATCGTGGCGATCACCATGTCGATCACCAGAAACGGCAAATACATGCGAAAACCCATGATGAATGCGGTTTTCAACTCACTGATAATGAAAGATGGAATGAGCACGCTCGTGGGCACGCTCGCCAGCGTGACGGTCTCGTTGGAGGCCACTTCGTGCCCGCGTGCGTACTCCAGGAATAAATAGATGTCTTCCTGATTATCCGCCCGTTCGATCTGGCGGTACATGAATTCGCGCAGATGGCCGGTGCCGATTTCCAGGGCCTGGGTCTGCGTCATGCCCGGCGCGTGATTCAGATAGGGCGTCAGCGCCTCGCTCTGGATCTTGTGCCAGGTCGGCGCCATGACCAGCATCGTCATGAACAGCGACAAACCCAGCAGCACCTGGCTGGGCGGCAACTGCGGCGTGGCCAGGGCCTGGCGCAACAGCGCCAGCACGATCATGATGCGCGTGAAGCTGGTCATCATGATCAGGATCGAGGGGATCAGCGTGAGCAGCGTCAGGATGATGACCACTTGCAACGTGGCGCTCATGCCGCCGGCATCGCTGGCGGTCGGCAGCACGCCGCGCACGTCCGGTATCTGCAGCGGATTATCGAGCGGCGCCGCCGCGCCGGTCTGGGCGGCGGCGACGGCCGACAACGCCAGCACGCCGCCCACCATGATGACGGCCGTCCGCGTGCGAAGCACATGCAACAAGCCGGCAAGCTGGCGCCGCGAGCGTTGCAGGTGCGCGCCGGCCGGCAGGGCTGAATCGCCGGGTTCCTCGCTTCCGTTGCCGGCCTCGAACTGGCCACGCTGTGCCCGCAGTGCACCGGAGAATACCTCGCTGCCGGCTTGCGCGGGGGCGAGCAGCGCCAGCAGGCGCGCGTTTTCCTCCGCATCATCGAGCACGCACAGAGGCTGGATGTTTTCCGGCGTGATCCCCGCGACGAGCAGCCGGCGCCCGACTTGGATCAGCACGACACTCTGCCGCGGCGCCAAGTGCGTACGGGCGAGCACTTTCAGAACGCCGTGACCGGCCGCACGGGCCGGAGGAAAGTAGCGCCGCACCAGCGCGGTCAAGCCCACGATCAGGCCCAGCACCATTGCCAATGCGGCCAGAGGATGCCTCCACCAGGCGGCTTCCACCGCACCGCGCATCCCGGCCGCGCGTTGAATCGTGCGTTCAGCCGTGACGGGCGCTTTCGCCGGATTGTCCGCGGTATCGATGACGGGCGGGGAAGACGAAGGCGTCATCGCGCCGTCGTCGGCGCGCGCTGCTAGCGGCGCGGACGCGCAGATCGTCAGCAGAATGAGCCGCTGCGGCCAGGCAAGAGCGGACATCGACACCACCTTCGGGCTCCGCCCGCTAGCAGAAGGCACCAGCACCTCTGCGGTGGAGAAACGCGGGAACGGCGCGCTCCGCGCGCCGCGGCACTCGGACGATCCAAGCTCACGCCGAACCGGGAGGGCGAGGCTCCTGCCGAGCGGGGCTGTGTGGCATGCTTTCACGCGAAGCGGGTAAGCATGCTCGCACGGCTACCCGGCTGAAGCCGTGAAGCCATGCCACTCACGCAATCCGGTTCGGCGGGAGCCTCACGCTCCCACGGTGCCGGCGGGTGAGATGATCTCGCTCACCCGCACACAGAAGCTGTCGTTGAGCACCAGCACCTCGCCGCGTGCGACCAGGCGGTCGTTCACATACACGTCCACCGGGTCGCCCGCCAGCTTGTCCAGTTCGACCACGCTCCCCTCTCCCAGCTTGAGCACATCCTGCACGGCCATGCGCGTGCGGCCCAGCTCGATCCGCACTCGCAGATGCACGTCACGCAGCAGATCGATCGAACGACTGCCGTTAGCAGCTCCCGCGCCGAGATCCGCCAACGCGAAGGGCGCCCCCGCCGGCTGCTCGGTCAGCGGCGCCTCGCCCGCCACCGCCACGCCGGACTCGGGTGCTTCACTGGACATCTCGCCATCCACTCCATGCGGAGGCCCTCCGGGCAGCCGCAATTGGTGCGCAATGCCTGCGCCTTCACAGGTTCTTATCGGCCCCGACGGCGCGCCGGCCACAACTAAAGGTTGGCCCGGCTCTTGAGGAATTTGGTGATCAGAATCTCGTCGACCAGCTTTTCGTCCTTGAATACTTTGTCCATCTCGAATTTGATCTGGCGCCGCAGTGTCTCCAGGCCCGGTTCATTCAGATACTTCGGGTCGGCGTTCCGCAGCAGCGTGTCCAGCCGATCGCGGATCGTGGATTTACGGGCGTCAATGAGGGCCTTACACGTATCCTTATGCATGGGGCGGACTAAGGCGCTAATTTCGACGTGATACAGATAGGCCCGTCCGTCACGCGTGTTGACCGCATCCACCGGAACGATGTCGATCTCAGCATAATCGATAGCCGGCATGCTCGCTTCGCCTTCCGCGGTGTGCGTTTCGGCCGCCATGGCGGCCGCGGGTTCGGGGCGCAAAAAATGCGCGATGGCGAAGATCACCCCACCCTCGACCACCATCAAAGCGGCGATGACGATGATGATCTTCAGCTTGCCCGATTTGCGCGGCGCACCATCGGCCGGGGGCGGTGGCGCCGCAGGCGATTTGCTTTCGTCAGGCATGGCCAGGCTCCACAGTTATCGGACGCCGCGGCGACGCGCAGCATCCTTCAAACATTGTCGGATAGGAAGCCTCTCGACTATGCCAAAACCGCCAAGCATGCCATTTCAACCACCAAGGCGCCAAGAACGCCAATCTGCTTCACACTTCTCTAATCTTGGCGATCTTGGCGTCTTGGCGGTTCTCTCCTGGCCTTGGCGGTTTCTTATCGGGCGAGCAGGAGCAGCTCCTGTAGCAAGTCGTCGGCCGTCTTGACGACACGACTGGCCGCCGAGAAACCGGTCGAGGCGGTAATCAGACCGACAAACTCGCGCGTCAGCTCGACATTGCTCAATTCCAATGCCCCCGACTGGATGCGGCCGGCGCTCAAGCTTTGTGGTGCAACCACCTGTGCCGCCCCGGAGTTCGGGCCGACGGTGTAGTAGTTTCCCGCCCGGCCCAGCAGACCTTCGGGATTCGCAAAGGTGGCCAGCGCCACTTGACCATACGCCTGCGTGACGCCATTGCTGAAGGTGCCCGTCACGAGGCCACGATCATCCACCGCATAATCGATGAGCGTGCCCGGTGGCCGGCCATTCTGCTCGCTCATCACCAGCGTGGACGTGCTGTCGGAACTGACTAGACCTGTCAGCGGCGAGAAATCCAGGGCCAGCGGCATCGGCGAAACGGCGCCGCTGCCGGCGCGGTCGATGTTCAGATCCGTCCCGGTGGCGGAGACGAACTGCCCATTTTGATCGAACGTGATCGTGCCCGTGCCCAGCACCGGACTGGGATCGCTGTCGTCCGGCGACTCGGCGAAGAAACGCCAGACGCTGCCGGTCGTGCCCTGCGACTCGAGTACGGCCCGGATGCGTACATCGACCGGGTTGCCCAGCGAATCGAACACGATAAAGCCGGTGGTGACGCCGCCGCCGACCGCGGGCGTGGTGGTGAAGCTGAACGGCAGCGCGCCGCTGGTGCTGTTGCGGATGGCCGTGCCGCTCAGATCGATCGCGTTCACGTCGCCCAGGTTCGAGGTCACCACCAGGCGGCCGCCCGTCACGGTCACACCGGGGGTTCCGCCCGCGCTGGGGTCGCTGTTGATGCCGAGCCGGTTCTGGAGGAACGTCGCAAAATCGCCCAGGGTATTACCATCGGTGCCCACGATAAACTGTGCATCCGGCAGCGTGATGCCGCCCTTTTGCGCGCCGGAGAGCGAGATGATATCGCCACTAGCAAAGAGCGGCGCACCAGCGGCATCGACCAGGTTCGTCAGCGGTGTCGTGTCCGTGGCGGCGCCGCCGCCGGAAACGGTCAGCGCTTGGGAGGTCGAGATCGAGCCGGCCGTCGCCACGTCAGCCGCCGCATTCAGATTGCCGTTCAGCACCGCCTGCGTGGTTGCGCTGGCCGCGCTGGCGGTGCCGAGCGGGATCGTCAGGTTGCTCAAAACGCCGGGAATGATCGTGCCGCTGGCATCCGCGGCGAAGCCCTGCACGAACGCGCCGTCACCGTTCACCAGCACGTTGTCGGTGTTCAGGTCGAACGAGCCGTCGCGCGTGTAGAGCTGCTCGCCGTTGGGGGCGTTGACGATGAAGAAGCCACCGCCATCGATCGCTAGATCGGCGCGGCGGCCCGTGCGATCCAGCGTGCCCTGCTCGAAGCTGCGCTGCGTGGTCGCCAGCCCGCTGCCATAGCCGATCTCGAGCGGGTTCGTGCCGCCCTGATTGGCGCTGGGGGCCGTGCCATCCTGAATGGTTTGCACGAAAAGGGTTTCGAACAGGCTGCGCTCGGACTTGAAGGCCGTGGTGTTCACGTTCGCCACATTATTGCCAATCGTGTCGATCGCCGCCTGATTGCTGCGGATTCCCGTGAATCCAGTCAACATTGCCGATGTCAATGCCATAGAGGCCTCCTATCGTTTCCTCTGTAGCGTCGCCCCTTGTGGGCGGCGCGCCGGGGACAAGCCCCGACGCTACGCTGCGTTTTCCTGCGGCTGCACCGCCAGCACGTCCTTGAGCTTGAGCTGGTCGCCGGTATCGAGTTCCAGCGTCACGTCGCCGGAGGAGTTCTCTTGAGCGCTGACCACCATGCCCTGCAGCGGTCGCGGGTGCGCCGGGTCTTTCTTGTCCAGGCCATTCACGATGCGCCCGATGAGTGCCTCGCCGGCCTGCCGCGCCGAAACCACGTTCTGGACCTGCTCCAGCGGCAGCTCCGTTCCGGAGTCAAGCTGCAGCACGGCCTTGCCGTCGGATGCAAACCGCACGCCGACGACCGTGCCGCTCACCGCGCTGGATGAACCGTCTCCCGCGGTGCCCGTCACGAAACGGCCGATCAGCGTTGACGCCGACCCGAAGCGCTGCTGATCGCCCAACGCTTGCAGCGAGTGCGTGAGCGTGGTCGACAGCTCAATCTCGCGGATCGAGGAGATTTGCTGCAGTAACTCCTGATTCGTCGTCGGCTGCAATGGATCCTGGTTCGTGAGCTGCGCGATCAGCAGCTTGAAAAAATCATCGCCGCCCAACGCCGCGGTCCCTCGATCCGTAGACGGGCTCGCGCCCGCCGCGGAGGATGCACTTACTACGGGGGTATCCATGCTGATCTCCTTCCAGGTTATGCCGTGACGTCCAGGCCCAGCGGCGACGCGCCCACGCGCGTGCCGCTCAGAGCGCGCCAGGCGATCGGGGCGAGCGGCTCGCCGGGATCGAGCGCTCGGGGTCTTACAATCGACTCAGATCGGGCGCCGCCGCTCGAACGTTCACGCGATCCGTCAGGCTGCGCGTCGTGGTTCAGGAATGCCGCCGCCTGACCCGAATCCCGCTGATAGAACGCAGAACTGTTCGGCGCTGGCGCCAAGTCGCGCAGCTCGACGCGCTCGACGGACAGGCCGTGCTGCGCCAGAGCGCTGCGCAAATCATCGAGCCGCGCCCCCAGCAATTCGCGCGCGGCGCTCGTCTCCGTTTCGAGCCGCAGCGCGACTTTGTCGCCGCTGATTTTCATATCGATTCGCATCGGTCCCAGCGCGGGCGGGTCCAGACGGATGCGCGCATGTGACTCGCGGCCCGCCATTTGGGCGCGGATAGATTGAACCAGACGTTCGAATGTCGGGCGGGTCGGTTCCGATGTTTCGCCGGATTCGGCCGCCGACGCATGGGCCGGCTGGGCGTTGCCGGGTTCCAGATCGTCCGCCAAGGCTGCCCCCGAACCAGCGCCAGACCCGTCCGCGGCGGCGCCCGCGGCGATCTGCGGCTCATGCGTACCGAAAGCTGAGACGTCACGGGACGGAGGGATTCCCGGTGGGTGGGCCGCTTCGGCGCCAACATCCACGGCGTTCTGCAGAGACGCGCCGGCGACGTTGACAACGGGCGTCGCCGATGGGCCTCGATCGGCCACAATCTGACCGCTCGAGACTGACGAACCTGATTGCGGGACATAGCTCTGCGCCGGCTGTACAGGAGCGCTATCCCCCCCAATGCGATCTGAATTCTCAACTACGGTTGTGGCCTGAATCGACGAGCTGGCGTTCGCGCAGGGCGCGCGCGCCGGGCACGGGACGATCGGCCGCACCGCCGTCGCAGCCGAATGATCCGGCGTGCTCGGCACGTTTGCCGGCGCGGCTGGTGGCTGCGCCTGACGCAGCGGAGCGGGTTTCTCCGGATGGGGGTTGCTATCCGCCGCGTCGGTAGGCTTCGCCGGCTCCGCGCGGACGGCGGCGTCGGAGCGGGCCTCCGCGTGGTCAGCATCGATGAGTTCGCGCACCCGTCGTCCGGTCGGAGTGTCGGCCGAGTCGTCTTCCAATCCCGCCTTCGGAACGCGTCCAGCTAATTCGCGCTTCCAACCTAGTCCGGCGCGTCGCTGCACATCGTCCAGAACGGCATCGAAAGTCGGCGGCGAGTCTGGGTGCGCGTCGCGCGCCGCTCGGTTCGCGCCACTGCGGTCCGCGCCTCGCGGCGCAGTCGCGGTCTGGATGCTTTGGCTAGATGGGTCGCTCATTCAGCTCACATCTGTACAACTATTTCCGACTCATCTCGTCGGCTTTCCCGGGGGCCATCTCACGCACCAACGAGAGGATTTCGTTCATGCGGGTCTTGTCCTGACGGCCTTTGGCGGCTTCATAGATCTTCTTGGCCTGGCGCGCCTCCATGTCGAGCAGCATGCGGGCGGCGTCGGCCGGCTGCTGCGTCATCAGGAACTCGACGGCCGCCTTGGGCGTCAGGTTCGAAACGATGTCGAGCTGCTTGCGATATCCGTCTTGTTGCTGGATCTGGCTGAGCTGCCGCACGCGCTCGCCCTCTTTCTTCTGCAGCTCCTCGAAGGCATCGCGTTTTTGCGAAACATAGACCAGTTCCGCGCGGATGACCTGTTCTTTCTGCTCGAGTTCCGCCTTGATCCGTTCGCGCTCGCGCCGCGTCATCTCGCTCTCCAGCGCGTCGCGCGCGATGGCTTCGGCACTGGCGGCCGAGCGCGTCATGGGCTTGGCGGCTTCGGCCTGCGCGGGCTGGGTCGAGGTCGCCGCGGGTTCGCGCCAGGCGGCCACCAGCCGGTCGATGCGCGCCGCGCTGAGTTGCCCGGTTCCGGCCAGCCAGGAAGCGCCTCCGATCAGCACGGCCGCGTTCAGCAGCGCCAGCAGCGCCAGCACTTGATACAGGGTTTTCACAGTTCCGCGGATGTTCATGCGGCTGACTCGCCGATCGCGTCGCGCTGACGTGCGCGTCGATACAGATTCAATGCGGTCTCGTCGTGCATCACCATCTCGGCCCGCCGCTGCGTCTCCTGAAAGCGCGCAAACTGCCGCTCGCGCAGCTTCTCGATGACCTTGACCTGCTTGGCAGCCTCGGTCAGGACGCGCTGCTCTTCGTGCAGGCGGCGCCGCAGTTCCGCCAGATGGCTCTCGCGCTCTTCAATGCAGCGCCGCAGATGGCCCATGTAGAGCCGGTGGCGGCGTAGGCGGACAATCAACTCATCCTGGGCGGCGGGCGTGCCGTCGGCGATCGGCCGGGAGGCCTGTACCCCGGCGTCCTCGCGGGCCTCCTGCACTTCCGCCCACAGCCGGCCTTCGAGGGCGTCCAGGTTGGCGGTCACCGCGCTGATCTCGCGCAGCCGCGCGGCTACCACCCGGCGACCGTCATTCTCGCGCTGCCGCCGCAGCTTGAGCACCGTCTCCAAGCGAAATCTGAAGGCCATCGGATCACTGACCTGACGCTGAGACGCTGAGGGCGCTGAGAAGATTGACCAAGACTTTTCTCTGCGTTCTCAGCGTCTCTGCGTCACCCTTCTACGAGCGCTTGCGCGCCGCGCCAATCTGCGCGGCCAGTTCCACCAGCCGCGCGCGGGTCTCAGCCAGCGTCGCGCGCTCGTGGACGCCTTGCGTCAACAATTGGTCAATGCGCGGCTTGAAATCCACCGCGGCATCGAACTCAGCGCTGGCGCCGCGGGCGTAGGCGCCGATGTTGACCATGTCCTCAATATCCGACCAGACGGCGAGCGTGCGTCGCACCTGTCGTGCCGCTTCCAGATGCTCGGCATCGACAATGTCCGGCATGACGCGGCTGATGCTTTCGAGCACCGAAATCGCCGGGTAATAACCGCGATTGGCCAGCGTGCGCGACAGCCAGATGTGGCCGTCGAGGATTCCGCGCACCGCGTCGCCGATCGGGTCGTTCAGATCGTCGCCTTCGACCAGCACGCTATACAGACCGGTGATGCTGCCCTGCGCCGGCGGCACGCCCGCTCCGCTGCGCTCCAGTAAGCGCGGCAGCAGCGCGAATACGCTCGGCGTGTAACCCTTGGTCGCGGGCGGCTCGCCGGCCGCCAGCCCGATCTGCCGCTGGGCCATCGCCAGCCGCGTGAGCGAATCGATGAGCAGCAGCACGTGACCGCCCTGATCGCGGAAATATTCGGCAATGGCCGTGGCGACGAAGCATGCCCGCACGCGCAGCACCGGCGATTCATCCGAAGTGCTGACGACCATGACGGTCCGCTCCAGGGCCGGTACCCGTTCCGCACCATCGGTCTGCTCGGCCTCGCGCGCATCCGCCTCGCGCAGCTCGCGGATGAAATCACCCACTTCGCGGCCGCGTTCGCCGACCAACGCCACGACATTGACATCCGCGGCTGTATTCCGGGCGATCATGCTCAGCAGCGTGCTCTTGCCCACGCCGGTGCCGGAGAAGATGCCCATGCGCTGACCGCAGCCGACCGTGTGCATGGCGTCGATCGCGCGCACGCCAGTCGGCAAGGGCGCGTCGATCGCCCGGCGTTGCATGGGCGGCGGCGGATCGGCGTGGATCGGGTAGCACGCTTCGGGACGAAACGGAGGGCGGCCATCCAGCGGCCGGCCCAATCCATCCACCGTGCGCCCGAGCATCTGCCGGCCGACGGCTACGCTCTGCATCGCGGCCGTGCTCTCGACCGCCGCGCCGGCCGCAATGCCCTGCGGCAGGCTCAACGGCAGCAGCACCGTCCGCGCGCCCTGAAAGCCGATCACTTCGGCCTCGACCGGCGCCGTGGCCCGCGGCCGGATGAGGCACATGGCCCCGACCGGCAGCGGCAGACCCTCGGCCACCACCGTCAGGCCGACGATGTCGCGCACGCGCCCCGTGACGCGGATGGTCTGCGCCGAGTCGATGAGCGCAAGCTGGCGCGCCAGAACATTCATCCGCGCGCCTGCCCTTCAATCGACGTCGGCCGCGCGTCGGACTCGCCAAGCAACAGCGACGTAATCTGCGCGAGCTGCGTCTCGAGCGCAGCATCCACTTGCAGCGCGTCTTCGCCGGCGCCGACCGTGACGATGCAGCCGCCGGCCGCCAGACTGGGATCGCTGACGAAAGTGACGTGCTGCAACTCAGCCCGCTGCTCGGCAAATTCCGCGGCGAAGCGGCCCAGAGTGGCTTCGTCCGCCGGATGGATGCGAACCTGCAAGTCGGTCCTGCGCCCTACCAACCGCAGGCAGCGCTCCAGATTCTGGACGGCTGCCGCGCGATCACCGCCGCCGATGGCGACCGTGAGCTTGGCCGCCAGCGCCAGCGCCAGTTCCAGAACGTCATGACGTGCCTCGATAATGAGGTCGCGTTTTTGCGATTCAATGTCGTGCAGCGTCGCGCGCAGCGCGGAGATGAGCTGCGTTTGCTCGGCCGCGAATTCCCGGGCGGCCTCTTCGAATCCGCGCGCGGCACCCTCTTCCACACCGCGCGTCGATCCCTCGGCATGTCCGCGCGCGTACCCGTCGCGCTGCGCCTCCTCGCGAATCCCGCTAGCCGCCGCGCGCGCCTCACCCGTAATCCGGGCGGCCTCGGTGCGCGCCTGCTCGACAGCGCGCCGCGCTTCCGCCACGTGATCGGAAAGCTCGATGGCACGCAGCTTGCACGGCAGCGCGGCTTCGGCGCCAGCTTTGATAATGGTGGACATCAGGTACGTGCTCACAATCTAGCGCGCTATCCGTTGCCCGGCGTGCTCGACGCGCGCTGACGCTCGCGGTTCAGAACCGCGACCGTAAGGGAGCGCTACAGACGTGCGCTCGCTCCATAACGCTCGCTGACGCGCGCGGTTCTGAACGCGCTGGCCCGCTTGACGCTTCATACGACCATTTCTCGCTCGCCGCCGCGGCCGGCGATGATGATGTCGCCGGCGTCTTCCAGACGGCGTACCACGTCGACGATCTTCTGCTGGGCCGACTCCACGTCGCTGATCCGCACCGGGCCCATGAAATCCATGTTCTCCTTGATGAGCTGCGCGGCGCGCTCCGACATGTTCTTGTAGATCTTCTCCTTGAGTTCCTGACTGGCCGTCTTGAGCGCCAGCGCCAACTCGTCGTTGTCGACCTCGCGCAGCACGGCTTGAATGCCCTTGTCATCGACCTGCATGATGTCCTCGAAGACGAACATCAGCCGGCGAATCTGCTCGACCAGCTCAGGATCGTCGGATTCCAGCGATTCGAGGATGCTCTTCTCGGTGGCGCGGTCGGCCAGGTTGAGCATCTCGGCCACGCTCTCCACGCCGCCGACCTTGTGGAAGGTCTGCGACACGACGCCCGACAGCCGCATTTCGAGGCCGGCCTCGACTTCCTTGATGATCTCGGGGTTCGTGTGCTCCATGCGGGCGATGCGCGTCACGACTTCGAGTTGCTTGGCGGGCGCCAGGCCCGCCAGAATCTCGCCGGCCTTGCTGCTGGACAGGTGCGCCATGATCAGCGCGATGGTCTGCGGGTGTTCCTCCTGGATGAACGTCAGCAGGTTGTCGCCATCGGTCTTGTGCAGGAAGGAAAACGGCGTCTGATACACCGAGTGCTCGATCTGTTCGAGAATGCGCTGCGCGTCCTCATGCGGCAGCGATTTCTCCAGCAGCATTTTGGCGTGCAGCAGCCCGCCCTGTTCGGCATACTGCCGCGCCAGCGCCAGGTTATAGAATTCCTCGACAATCTTGCCGCGCACCGAGTGCTGCACCAGGTCGATCGAGGCGATCTCGCGGGTGATGTCCTCGACCAATTCGTGGTCGAGGAGCTTCAGGACTTTTGAGGCCGTGTCGGCCTTCATCGCCAGCAGCAGAATGGCCGCCTTGGCCGTGCCGCGGACCGGCTCGTCGCTGTCAGTTTCGGCAGGCTTCTTCTTGGACATGCCACTCATTCCGGGATTGCGGATTGCGAATTGAAATCCGCAATCCGCAAATCATCGATCGCGCTCGACCCAGCGGCGGATCAGTTCGGCCGCACTCTCCGGGTTCTGTTCGACCATCTTGGTCACCTGCTCGCCCAGTTGCTTGTAGCGCAGCGTCTCATCATCGACTTCGTGGCCGGTCAGGAAGGCCTCGGAGACCTCGGCTTGTCCGACCGCCCCGCTGCCCACCGTCAGAATCTCTTCCGCCATCGACGTGCTGTCGGTAAGCGCAATTTCCTCAGGTTCATCGGCCGCGCGCGGATGGACGATGCGCGTCGTGCGGCGGGCCATCATGAACATCATCAACAAACTCACCGTAGCCAGCGCCGCCAGGCCCGCTTGCGCACCATAATCGTGCAGCCAGTTCACCGTCGTGCCGCCCAGGGTCGTCGCCGCCGCAGCGGCCTCGGTCGCCGCCGCCGCCAGCGGCGCGCCGCGCTGGTCGAGGTCGTAAAAGAACGACACGTCCACATCGGTATCCGCATCCGACATGACCACCTTCTTGACGGCGTTGCGGACGCGATTGAACTCCAGCTCCATCATCGGCTTGAGCTCGTCATCCACCGGGCTGCTGCTGGCGCCGTTCTGCATGCGATAGACGCTGACGAAATAACTGCGCGGAATCTTGACGGTGGCCGTCGCGCGGCGGATGGAAAACGGCGGCTTCTCAACGACTTTCTTCTCGGCCGGCATGGGCTCGAAGTTCTCGGTCTTGGTACGTTCGCTCGTATTGTGCTCGCCGGGTTCGTTGGCGGTGAGCGCCTGGCCGACGTTGGCGCCGACGCCCGGCTCGGAGCCGGTTCCGCCGCTGGCGCTATCCGTTGCGTCCGACGTGCTGGATTTCTCATCGGGTTTGGTGTACGTGACGCTCTCGACTTTGCTGGTGGTCGTGTCCAGTTCGATCGAGACGCTGGCCAGCACGCCCGAAATGTAGCCGAGCTGCTCCATGATCTTGCCGAGCTGATAATCCTCGCGGCGGCGCACCTCGTCCCATTGGGTCAAAGCGGTCGCGTCCTCCGGGCGCGGGATGGAGTAAGCGCGCGAGCGCAGCGCATCGATCACCGAAACATTGTGGGCGTCCATCCCCGGCACGGCGCGCGACACAAGCATGGCGATCGATTGCGCCATCGCCGGGTTGACTTCCTTTCCGGCGTTCATCATGACGTGTACCGAGGCCGTCGGAACGATGGGTTTGTTGCTGAAGGCGCGCTTGGCCTCGGTGCTGATGAACACGACCGCGTTGTGCACGTCGGGCGACGAGCGGATGACCTTGGCCAGCTCGTTACCCAGGGCCACGTTATAGCGAATCTTCATCTGCGATTCGGGCAGAAACGGCGAGTTGTCGGCCACGAGCTTATCGAAGCCGATGCTGATGTCGTGCGGCAGCGCGTTGGCGCTGTTCAGCTTGCCGATCAATTCCGTCCGCTGGCTGGGCCGAACCCAGATGCGGTTACCGATCACCTTGTAATCGGCCCGCGCGGCATCCAGCGCCGCCTGAGCCCCGGTCAACTCCTGCCCCGTCAAATCCTGATCCAGCAACGCCGCCAGCTCGGGCGTGGCGGACCATTGAATGAGCCACAGCAGCGATCCGGCAACCACCACGGCGCACAGGGCGATCGCCAGGCGCTGCGAAGTGTTGAGCAGCGCCAGTTGGCTGCTGATGCGCTGAAGTATTTGTCGAAGAGTCTCCATGTTGGATACAAGCTGCACGTTGAAGTGCTGAGAGCGCTGCAGGGAGTAATCAAGATCTCTCTGCGTTCTCAGCGTCTCTGCGTCAATCTCCTGCGAGTGCTCGTCACACGCGCATTTGCTGAACCTCTTGATAGGCCTCGACCAGCTTGTTGCGAACCTCCATCAACAGGTCGAAAGCCACGCCGGCCTTGTTTACGGCCGTGAAGACTTCGGCCATGTTGTTGGTTTCACCGGTGAGCAGGCGCTGCACGTCCTGGTCGGCTTCCGTTTGCAGCCGGTTCACTTCGTTCAGGCTGTCGAGCAGAATGCTCTTGAAATCCTTGCCAGCCGCCGGCTGCGACGCCGGCTGCGCAGCACTGCCGCCCGACACTGCGGCTGCACCGCCGACGATCGCATTCTGGACAGGATCAACCATCGTTCGTTATCCGCTCAGCGCCACGGGGTTCGCTTACGCCAGCAGTCGCAGAGAGGCAGCCGCCATCGACTTGGTCGCCTCCATGACCGTGATGTTGGCTTCGTACACGCGCGACGCGAGCATGGCATTGACCATCTCCGTGCTGTAATCCACGTTCGGCATGCGGACGTAGCCCTTCTCCTTGCCTTCCTTGATGGCGTCCGGGTGCGTCGGGTCGTATTCGAGCCGGAACGGACTGGGATCTTCCGCCACCTTCACCACGTGCACACCTGGCGCATCTTGACCACGGTTGGGATCACCGGTGCCGAGCAGCGCCACGCGCCGGCGATACGGCGTGGGCTCCCCATTCGGTCCGCGCGTGGCGTAGGCGTTGGCAATGTTGCCGGCGATCGTATCGAGCACCGCGCGCTGTGCGGTGAGCGCCGATGTGCTGACATCCAGGCTGCCGAACATCCACAGTACTCCGTTCCTAAACCGCCAAGACGCTTTTCGGAACCGCCAAGACGCCAAGAGCGCCAAGAGAGCGTGACGTGCTTCGCACGTTTAGTCTTGGCGTCTTGGCGGTTTAAGAATGGAGTGCTGTCGATGTTCGGAAGCCTGGATGTCAGCACGTCGGCGCTAACCGCGCAGCGCGCCGTGCTCGATACGATCGCCGGCAACATCGCCAACGCCTACG
>DASXUA010000392.1:0-13232 GCA_036505095.1 Phycisphaerae bacterium | reverse complement strand
GCGCTGGCGATCGGCGTGCTGTTCATGGCGTCGAGCAGCGCCCCGGCGGCGCGCAGCCATCGCCGCAGTGAGTACGCCACGATCTGGGCGGCCGCGCCTACCGCGATGAATGTCGTGGCGGCCGCGCCGGCTGTCACCTCGCCGGTCCTGGTGGTGACCGCCTTTTCGCTGCTGCTGGTCGCAATTGTCATCCGCATCGTCAGCATTCAGCGTAACCAGCGACTGATCCTCTCGCGCTTCGGCGGGCTTTACGGGCCCTAGCGCCGCATATCTTCACGACGGATCCTCCGTCGCCGGACCGTAGCGTCTTTACGCAGTCGGCAGCTTGGAAATCATCACATACCCGCATCGGGAGGCGACCTCATGGGTGCCATCGACGTATTTAACCGCGTAGCGCGGACGATCTTCGGCTCGCGCAACGAACGCCTGGTCAAGCGACTGGCCCATTCGGCCGAGAACATCGAGACGCTCGAACAGCAGGCGCTGCAGTTTTCGCCCGAGGCGCTACGCGCCAAAACGGACGAGTTCAAAGCGCGGCTGGCCGGAGGCGCGGAAATCGAAGACATCCTGCCCGAAGCCTTCGCGGTGCTGCGCGAAGCCTCGCGCCGCGCGCAGCAGCACCGTCATTTCAAATGCCAGCTCATCGGCGGCAAGGTGCTGCACGACAACAAGATCGCCGAGATGAAGACCGGCGAGGGCAAGACCATCGTCTGCCATCTGGCCGCCTACATGAAGGTGCTGGCCAGCAAGAAGGTACACATCGTCACGGTCAATGATTATCTGGTGAAACGCGACGCCGAGTTCGCCGCGCCGATCTTTGCCCTGCTGGGCATCACGGTCGGGTATATCCAGGCCCAGCAGGACCCCGGCGGGCGCGAAGGCATCCGCAAGCGCGCCTACGCCTGCGACATCGCCTACGGCACCAACAGCGAGTTCGGCTTCGACTACCTGCGCGACAACATGAAGCTGACCATCGAGGAGCAGGTCCAGGGGCGGCTGGATTACGTCATCGTCGACGAGGTCGATTCGATTCTGATCGACGAAGCCCGCACGCCGCTGATCATCTCCGGCCCGTCCGAAGATGACGTCTCGCGCTACAAATGGGCCGACAACCTCGCCCGCTTCCTGGTCCGCAAGCAGAACGAGGCCAACCGCCAGACGCTCGACCGCATCCGCCAGTGGGGCGACAACCCGCCGCAGGAATATGCCAACCATCCGAAGTTCGAAGACGCCTGGAAGCGCTTCAAGATCGACCCGCTCATGATCACGGAGGACGAAGGTGAGGCGATCGGGCATAAGCAGTACTACGTCGTCGAGCGCGAGCGCAAGAGCGCGCACCTGACGCACGACGGCGTGCAGGCCGCCCAGGAAGAAGCCAAAATCGGCAGCTTCTACGTCGGCGCTAACATGGACCGGCCGCATCTGATCGAACAGTCGCTCCGCGCGCACGTGGTCTACGAGCGCGACAAGGAGTACGTCATCCAGAACCGCGAAGTCATCATTGTCGACGAGTTCACCGGGCGGCTGATGTACGGTCGGCAGTGGTCCGATGGTCTGCACCAGGCCGTCGAGGCCAAGGAGGGCGTGCCGATCAAGGAAGAGACGCAGACGCTGGCCACCATCACCATCCAGAATTTCATCAAGCTCTACGGCGAACACGCGGGCATGACCGGTACTGCGGCCACCGAGGCCGACGAGTTCATGAAGATCTACAAGCTCGACGTGGTCGAGATCCCCACCAATCGGCCGGTCAACCGCGTGGACCACAACGACAAGATCTATCGCAACGTCGAGCAGAAGTACCGCGCGATTGTCGAAGAAATCAACGACGTGCATCGCAAGGGCCGCCCGGCCGACCCGTTCCTGCTGGCCGAAGTCTTCAAACGGCTCAAGCCCATCATGGAAGCCAACAGCCAGGACACGTCAAAGGTCGACGAAGGTCTGCGGCGCTTCAGCGAAGCCGAGTACGGCGATCAGGAAACCATCCGCTTCATGTGCGACGCTTACGACGAGGCCATGGGCGAGCTGGCGCGCGGGCGGCCCGTGCTGGTGGGCACGACCAGCGTCGAAAACTCGGAAAAGCTCAGCAAGCTGCTGGAGCGCACCTACGGCATCCCTCACGAGGTGCTGAACGCCAAGAACCATGCGCGTGAGGCCGAAATCGTGGCCAAAGCGGGCTACCGGCACGTGCCCGAGCGCGGCGCCGACAAGAGTCCGCGCGGCAATGTCACAATCGCGACCAACATGGCCGGCCGCGGCACCGACATCAAGCTCGAAGCCGGCGTGGTCTATCCGCGCTGCAAGGTACCGCTTTCGGACGAGGAGGCGCAGTCGCGCAAGGCGGACAACGCGCCCGAAGGCACCGTGATGTCGCTGGAAGTCATGAGCAATACCATGTATCCGCCGGGATCAACCAAGTGCTGCATCCATTGCGACGAGTACGATCCGGCCACCAACTGCGCGCATTGCTTCAAGCCCAAGCTCGATCCGCGTTTCCCGGCGATGGGCCGCAACGTCTGCGCCATCAACGTGCCATGCGGGCTGCATATCATCGGCACGGAGCGGCACGAGGCCCGCCGCATCGACAATCAGCTCCGCGGGCGCGCCGGCCGCCAAGGCGACCCCGGGTCGAGCCGCTTCTTTCTCTCGCTCGAAGACGATCTGCTCAAGCTATTCATGCCCGACTGGATGATCAAGATGATGGAGAAGCTGGGCTTCGCCGAAGGCACCAGCCTGGAAGACAAGCGCCTCACCAAGGGCATCGAGCGCGCCCAGCGCAAGGTCGAGGAGCGCAACTTCTCCAGCCGCAAGCATCTGCTCGAATGGGACGAGCCGATGGATTATCAGCGCCGGCAGTTCTACGGCGCGCGGCAAAGAATCCTCGAAGGCGAAGGCCTGCGCGACCTCATTCTGCGGATCCTGGATGATTCGATTGACGATGCCATCCGGCGCTACCTGGCCCCCGACTACAATGCGCGCTGCATCGCCGAGTGGTGCAAGACCAATCTCGATCTGGTGATCGATCCGTCCAAAGTGCGCGACGACGAACTGCAGTCGGTGCAGCAAACCATCCGCGAGAAAGGCAAGGACGAAGCTCGCGAGACCATCCGCACCTCGCTGGGCGAGTACATCGATCCCGATGCGCCACCGGCCGAGTGGGACCTCGGCGGCCTGCTTTCATGGGCGCAGCGCGCCTACAAAGTGTCCATCAGTCAGAACCAGCTTCGCCGCATGACCCCCGATGAGATCGAGGATCTGCTCGAGGAGGCCGCCGTCAAGTATTTCGACGAGGTGAATCTCGACGGCGTGGAACTCTACCTGGACGCCTCGTATCCGCGGCGGGCCCTGTGCGAATGGCTGAAGAACAAGTTCAACCTGGAAGTTCCCGAGGAGGAAGTCACCGGTCTGTCGCCCGAAGAAGTGCGCGAGAAGCTCGGCACGCTCGTGCACGAGACGTATCGCCGGCGCGAGATCGAGTATCCCGTCGAGGTTTGCCTGGATCGTGCGATCAACGAGGCCGCCGGCGATTACGCGGCCGCCTCGGCGATGATCGCCGCTTGGGCCAACGGGAAATACAACGCCGGCTGGACGCCCGAGCAGGTGCAGGCCATGCCGCCCGAGCAGGTGCAGCGCGATCTCGTCCAAATGAGCCGCGACTGGTCGGAAAACGGCAAGCTCGACGCCGCGATCGACGCCGCGATGTCCGGCCACAATGCCGAGGAAGTGCTCGCTTGGGCCCGGCAGCGATTCGGCCGCGCCTGGAACGAAGATGGGTTTCAGCGCCACTTGGGGGGTGCGCGTCTCGCCCGCCTTGACGAATTGGAGGGCGGCGACGGCGCGCCGGCTGGTTCGGAGCTGCGCGAAGCACTGCGCGAACAAGGCCGGCACATGCTGCGCTGGGAACTCGCCCGCCTGGAGCACTACGTGCTGCTCCGCATTTATGACCAGGCTTGGAAAGACCATCTGTTGGAGATGGATCACCTCAAGCACGCCATCATGCAGCGGCCGATGGGCGGCGACCAGACCCACCCGCAAAGCCAATATGCCATCGAGGGCCGCGAGTATTTCGATCAGATGTGGGAGCGCATCCGCGAGCGCGTCACCGACATTATCTTCAAGGTGAAGATGACCGCCCAGCCGACTCCGACGACCGGCACCAGCGGTCCACGCGTCATGCAGATGCGTCACGAGGAAGCCGGCAGCGCCTTCGCCAACGCCGCCCGCGACCAGCAAGCCGCCATGCGCGCCCAGGGCCAGGAAAGCAAGGTCGAGACCATCCGCCGCGAGCAACCGCGCGTCGGCCGCAACGACCCCTGCCCCTGCGGCAGCGGCAAGAAATACAAACAATGCCACGGCCGCACAGCGTAGCGCCGGCATCTTGCCGGCAGGTAGCGCCGGCATCCTGCCGGCGCGAAACCGAGCAGCGCGCACCGCCGTTATCGCCGAAATCCGGACTTGCGAGACGTTGGATGCCGGCCAGCACGTGGAGTCGCCTTCGGCGATGCCGCGTCATCAAGTTCGTCAATGTACTTCGTTACGGCACGCGTCAGGAGTCCGGAGCGCGTATCGCCCTCCCGCACGGCTACGCGGTCGACCACATCAAGCACGCGCTCCGGAATTGTGATGTTGACGCGTTTGGCTTTGACGCGCAGATTTGCGGAATGGATCGAAGCCAAAGCCCAGGTGCCTCCGCGATAGTCAGGGTTGCGCCGGTGTTGTTCGATCGGACGCGGCGGCGGAATCGGACGCCCCTGCTCGATCATGAACTCCAAGTAGACCTCGATGGCCTCGCGCGCCCTGGCGATGGCCTCATCTATCGTAGTGCCGCCCGAGAAGCACCCCGGCAGGTCGGGCACAGTCACGCCATAGTCCGAATCCCGGTCCTTGTGAATCACGATCGGATACTGCATCGCCTAGCTCCGCGTCTTCCAATCCCAACCGGCCTGTTTGAAAATACTCCGCAGAGTTCCGATGGGCAGGTCCTTGACCGGATGCGGCACGACGACCGGCGTGGCCCTGCCCGCGCGAGCGAAAACCTGATGGTCGCCCTTTGTACGCGCGCGGCGCCATCCCTCGCGCTCAAGTCGGGCGATGATCTCGCGGCTGCTCATCGCCAGGTGATTATACACACGGTGCGCATTGAGGACAAGGTGCGCTTTCAGTCCTAGTATGAACGGGACGCGAGCTCGGTCCACACGCGCCTCAGTCCGGCGGTTGCGAGGGGTTCACTATCGGCCGGTCCAGCGCGCGGACAGAGGCATACGGCACCCAGCCTTCCGCTCGGGCGCGCGCATAGAAATCATCGATGGCGGCGCGCTGGGCGAGGTAGTCGATCGCCAGCACCGTCAATCCCGCTTGACGGAATTCGCGCAGGAACTCGACCGTCGCCGTCTGCGGGTTGAATGGGTTATTCTCGTCCGCGTCACCGAAATAGAACGTGTCCTCCGCGCCGATTCCGTTGATCGCCGCGAAGTAGCGGGCACGCGCGTCCGTCGCAACTTCTGCAATGATGCCGCTGCCATTCTGGGGAACGACGATGAAATCGGGTCGTTGAGCCCGCGCGTAGTCGGCGATCGCTGCCACGAAGGTGACCATGTCGGCCGCGGCGCTGTCACGCTCGTCGGCGAAAAACTCGAACGCGTCGATGATGTCCAGGTAGACTCCGTCGAACCCGGCCGCGAGGATGCGGTCCAGATAGGCTGCGGAGTCGCTGATGTCCGGGTGTCCGCCGGGGTTGTGGATGATGATCTGCTGCCAGCGCGGCTCCCAGTAGCGCACCTTGAAGTTGTCCGGAAAATTCGGATTCGGCGCTGCCAGGAAAGACGGCGCCGAGCTCGTGAGTGTAAAGGGTCCGTCCGGATTCACGTTCGGATCTGGTCGAATCCACGCGTTATTGAAATAGAATCTTCCGATTTCGGCCTCACCGATGCTCATGTAGGCCAGCACAATCTTCGCGCCGCCGGAACTGCTCTTGAGGCCAGTGATTTCGCCCGTGCTGAACGCGCCGTTCTCTCTACCGTCGCGCGAGTAATCGATCACCACCAGATCGAACGGCGTCCGGCCCAGCGCCTCGAGATCGATCGCCGGATCGCCCTGCAACTGATAAGCCCAATCGTTCACCGCGCGCAAGCGCTCGTTGGATATTGCCGGACGTTCGCCGGCGGAATTGAAATTGAACGCGTTGCGGTTCTCACCGTCGGCATCGCGGCTGTTGCCCGGCTGCGCGCAGCCGCTCAAAAATGCCAAGCTCGCCATGAGATACTTCAAGCGCCATCGCACGTTCGACCTCCGCCGTTCTGTCCCGCGTGGCGCGCGAGTATAGTGGCCGCGCCGCGCGCGTTCCACCGCATGATCGATCAGGCGCTCACAACCGCCGGCGTCCGCGACGCCATCGCTGGCAAGTGCTCGATCGCCCAGTTGACCTGCCGGCGCGTGGCCGCGTCCAGTAGCGGAATGCGGGCTGTCTGCAAGCCTTCCCAGACCTCGATCGGGCCACGCTTCAGCCGCCGCGACCAGGCCAGCAGTTTCGGAATGGTCATCGCCAGCCCCACGTGCCCGGCCAGTTGAAACAGCACGCGCTTGCGGCCCACCGTGCTGCGGTGCGCCTTGCCCAGCGAGCGCAGCATATTCCATGGGTTATAAAAGCTGGCATAGGCGCGCAGCAGGTTCATCTGCCGCTCCCACGGCCGCGGGTGCTTCGACGCCACTACGTGATTGCCATCCTGAAATGCCTGCGGGATTTCCCGCGCTCCGACCCGGCGATAAATCACGCCGGCCTTGGCCGCCGGCTCGAAATCGCGCGTGCCGACCGCGGGCCCCAAATACGTGCACTGATACGAGACGGCCCCCTGATCGAACAAATAGCGCGCCTGATTCAGCAGACCCGACAGATCGCCGCGCCGCGAGCGCAGCGGTTGCGGGTCGGAATGAATCATCATGGTCATCGGCTCGATGCCGATCTTCTGCAGCAGCGCGAACAACTCGGCCGTCTTGCCGGCCGTCTGCCCCTTGTTCACCAGTTCGGCCGTGATGTCCTCGATCCCGAACCAGATCGCCCGCAACCCGCCGGCCCGCGCCAACGGCAGCAGATCGCGGTTCTTGTGCACGTCGAACTGCGTCGCTTCAGTGAAGAAGCGGATCCGGCGCGACAGTGGCTGCCCCTGCGTTCGCGTCCGCCCCAGCTCCGTCATCAAATTGATGACCGTATCCCGGTCGTTGAAGAAGTTGTCATCCGTGCCGAAGAAGCTCTGGATGCCGAAATTCTCGTGAATATGCCGGATCTCGGCCGCCAAACGCTGCGGACTCTTGTGCCGCCACGTCCGCTGGTTCACCGCCGGAATCGGGCAATATGAGCAGTTGAATTTGCACCCCTGCGTCGAAATCACCGAGGCGATGGTCGAGAGCCGGCCCACGCGGCGCGGCGCGCAAGGGCGCGTCGCCAGGCCCTCACCGCGATGCGGCGGCTCAAGCAGCCGATAGCCGGCGTCGGGCATGGGCATTTCATCCAGATCGCGCAGCAGGCGCTGCACGCCGGTGCTGATCGCCAGCGGTTCGCCCGGCGGCGCGTCCGGCGCCAAATACACCAGCCCCGGAATGGCATCCAGCCCACCGCGGCGGCGGGCGCGCTCGAACGCCGGCCGCGGATGCTCGCCCACACCCCGGTTCTCCAGAACCATTTGCAGCAGCTCGAGCAGTACGTACCCTTCGCCGGTCACGACGCAATCCGCGCCGATGCCCGGCTCGGGACCCAGCTCGAAGAAATCCGTTGGCTCATAGATGGCCTTCGGTCCGCCGGCCAAAATGAGCGGCCGCGCAGCGCCCATCGAATGCGCATCGCGAATCATCGCGTAGGCCGGTTCTGCGTGTACCTGCATGGCCGAAACCAGCAGAATATCCAGTGGCCCGCCGTTCAGAACGGCGCGGCTGGGCGTGAAATTCGGCGTCCACTGCTGGAGGACGATGCGAATGTTCTTGAACCCGGCGGCATCCAATACGTCTCCCAGAGTCCTTACCGAGCAGGGCGCCATGCGTTTGTCGGCATACCAGAACGGCAACATGCGCGTGCGGAAATCGAAGGCGTAAACAATCCCGATCCGCAACTCATGGTCATCGCGCCTGCGGCCGAGTTCGTGCAGCGCGGCGCGAAACGCTCCATCCGGCAGAAAAGTGTCGCCACGCGGGCGACGTGGAAGTTCCATCAACAGCTCCTTACGGGTTCTTCCGCGCCAGGCTCAAGACCCGCACATCGCGGGCCGGCACGGTCAGTTGCAGCGACATCGCGGTCGCGGGCGTCCTCTCGACCGTACCGGTTTCATGGGTGATGAGATCGCGCCAGGAGAAATGGGAATCCGGCAATCGCAGCTCCAATCGGAATCTCTGAGGTTTATCGTCGTAATTCAGCACAAAAACGACAAAACCTCCCGGAGATTCGTGCAGGCGGATGCTCGGCTTTGGGTTCTCCGGGCGCTCGCTGGTGCAGATGATAGGCGGAACAACCTCGGCCCACAAGAGCAGGCCGAGTATCCAGCGCCGATTCGCCGCGCTAGGGGTCTGCTGCTGGGCCAACCCCAGAAAGCTGCCCACGAATAGCGTTTGGCCTTTGCCGAACGACGATGCCACGATAACCGGGGATTCATCGGAAAGACGTGCGAGAAGCTGGGTTTCGCGCGCGGACAGCGGTGCCAGCGCTTCGGCCAGATAGGTGCCGGCCAAGGTGTCGCCGGTCTTGAATTCGCTGTGGGCCGGGTGCGTGTCATCACAGACCGTGATGGGCACTTTCTCGGCCATCCGCACGCTCGATTCGCGTACGCCGAATACGTCCGAAAGGCCCATTCCGGGAATCACCTCGCTCGCGAAGCCGCGTTCGTCGTTCCAAGCCAGCCGCGCCTCGCCGACCGCATGCCCGCCCTGCTCGACATACTTCTTCATCCCATCGGCTGCGGCCTGCGTGAACATCATGGCGTAGGGCACGATGATCAGCCGGTATTGCGCGAGGTCTCCGCGTTCGAGCTCGCGGCGGTGAATGAAGTCGACGGGAATGTTCTCCTCCGTAAACGCGCGGTAATAGCCGATCAGCGAGTCGGTGTGTCCGCCGGCCGGGCCGGAGTGCTGCTCGCCGCCGACCATCTGCGCCAGCGGGTTGTAAACGATCGCGACCTCGGCCTTGTATGGCCGGGATGCCAGGAACAACTGTGAGTTTTCGTGGACAAGGCGTGCGATCCGGCCGGCTTCGGCGGCGCGCGCCGTCGACGTGCCGTCAAGTTGGATCAATCCGTAACCGCCCGATTCGTAACCACTGGACATCGGGTAATAGGCATACAGATTGATGGCCCGTGCTCCCCCGGCCAGGACGGACCCCATCCACAGCCGCAGATCTTCGGGCGTGACCGGATCGCCCACGACGATGCCGCGCGTGCCGAAGCCGGCCTGCAGCTCGCCGACATAGAAGCCGCCGTGCTGACGATTCGCGCTGCGCGAAAAGTCGATCGCAACCTGCGTTCGCCACAGGGGCCAATGGCGGTCGGGGAACGAGTGTTTGGGATAGAGTGACGTTCCGTAATAATCGACCTGATCGGCCATCAAGAAATCGTCGCAAGCGCCATCGCCCGCGAAGGGCGTCGTGAACAACGACGGAACGGCCGCGTGCGACGTGACCAGCCAGGTAGGAGCGGTCGGGGACCGCGTTGGCTCGACCGCCCGAATCGCTTCGGCTCGCATGCGCAGATCGTCGGCAAGCTTCTCGTAGATGAAGGTCTTCCAGTCGATGAAGTCGGTATAACTGAGGATCGTGCCGAAGCGCGGCGGCTGCACGTCGTCCCAGTGCTCGAAACGACGATACCACGCCCGATTGACATTATCGAGCGTGCCGTATTTGTGCTTCAGCCACTCGCGGAAACGTGCCTGCGTGTGTGGACAGAAGCAGAACTGCGCGTTCGGCACAAAATCGATGATGGCCCAGTTGATGACGTGCGGCTCGCTCCACAAATCCCAGGCGTACACGTTCGGACACGCCGCCGCCGCGCGCGCGGCGGCCATGTAGAATCCCAACATGGCGGCCCGCACGCCTTCATGATCGCTACAGAATCCCGGCGCGGCTTGTGAAGTGATTTTTTCGCCGCTCTGCGCCTCGAACCGCGCGTCGGGATAAGCCGTCCCGACCCAGTCGGGCGCGGAATCGGCGTACATCTGGATGATGACCTTCAGGCCGACTTCGTCGGCCAGCTTGCATAAAAGCTGCAAGTTGCGGAAGTCATACTCACCCCGCCGCGGCTCGGCGTGCGCCCATTCCACCCAGGTGCGGACCGTGTTGAAACCGAGATCGCGAATTTGCTCCAGGTCCTTGCGCCACTCCGATTCGGAATCGGCCGCGATCTCGGACAGCATCGGCGCCCGGGCCTTGCCACCGCTATACCAGACCGACACCGGGAAGAATTCCGACTTGTCCTGCGGTTCAGCGCCGCGGGACATCGATGCCGCGCATAGCGTGCCGAGCAAAAGCGAGAATGATGTAGAGGTTCTTCGCATTGGGTGCCACGACCGGACTAGCCGCCGAGCGCTGCGCGCCGGCACAATCACACACCTATACAACATGCGCGGCGCGCGCTCCTGGCGCGCATCAGGGCGAGCGCGCGCCTCGGATGGGCACTTTCAGAGCGTTTTGGAAGCCGGCCGCGCAAAGCCGCTATCGGTGAATGCTACACTGTCGTGGGCGGCACGCCGGCCGCGATTGGCATTCCGCATTCGGGGCAGAGCGCCGATTCGATTCCCACCAGATTGTAGCCGCAGCCCGGGCAGGGGCGCGCGGCGGCACTGTCGCGTTCGATCCGGCTCGAATCCTCTTGGAATTTGCGTTCGCTGAAGAGCGCCCGGAAGGCGATGGCCGCCAGTACGGTTACGACAATGGGCACGAGGAAAATCTTGGGCCATTGGCGGTTGCCGGCCGGGTCGACGAAGGTGTCCGACACCCAGCCAGCCAGCAGGCTTCCGAACAACATCCCCACACCGTTCGTCGCGAAGACGATCAGACCCTGGGCGCTGGCGCGGATATCCTTCTGGCTCAAACGCTCGACGGCGATCATGCCGCCCACGAAGAAGAAGGAATAGCAGATGCCGTGCAGCGTCTGGGCCGCCACGATCAGCCACCAGGGGTGACCGATGGCGAAGATCGCATAGCGCACCGGCCAGGCCAGGATGCCGAGGAAGATCGTCGCGCGCATGCCCAGATGCCGCAACGAGGGCGCGACCAAGAGCATCAGGAAGACCTCGCCGACCTGGCCCAGGCTCATGGCAAGGTTAGCGGTACTCTCTTGCAGGCCCACGCCGGCCGGCGCGGTCAGGAACAGGTACGTGAGGTTGTAATAGAATGGGAGTTCGATCGCGACGACGAATGAAATCACGAGCAGCACGGCGAAGTTGGCATTGCTCGTGAGCTTGATGGCCTCGAGGAACGCGTAAGGATTCTTGGCGCCCTTCGCCGGCGGCGTGTTGGGCAGCGTGAAACAGTACAGGCCCAACAGGAGCGACACGATGCCGGCGGCCGGCAGGCAGTCGCCCACGTGGCTGACACCGGGGGAGCGCTGCTCCCAATACCGCAGGTAGACGCTGAGCGACCAGTTGATCGCGATCCAGCCGAGCGTGCCCCACACGCGGATGTAGCCGAATTTCTTCGAGTCCTTCATGTGGTAGAAGGCAATGGCGTTGGTCAGCGCGATGGTGGGCATGTAGAGGATCGCATATAGGAAGATGACCGTCCAGACGCCGGCGAAGGTCTTCTGCTGCCAGGCGATGAAAAGCAGCACGCCGCCGACCAAGTGCACGGCACCGGTGAAGATCTGGTTCGGCAAGAACCGGTCGGCAATCCATCCGGCGATGAGCGGCGAAAGCATGGCTCCGATAGCCGTGGTCAGATAGACGGAGTTGATCTGCACGCCGGTGAAGCCGAGGTTGGACATGTGCTTGGCGATCAGCACGGCCCAGGCGCCCCAGACGGCGAACTCCAGGAACATCATGATCGAGAGGCGGATGGTCGGCGCGCTCACCGAGCCGACGACGCCGAACGAGTCGGGCTCCGGGCTGCGATGAATGTCGAAGCACAAATGAATGGCAAATCTCCGCGGATGGTCTGGCACGCCGCGCCGGGTGCCGGCCCGGCGAATCATACCGAATTCATTCCGCCTGACGCAAGTCCGCGGTCAGCGCCCGTCGTAGCGCTTGAAGGTCAGCCACTCGGCTTTCTTGGCCGCGCTGGGCGCCGTAAACGCGTAGCGGTAGCGTGGCGCGGGCATGACGGGGATATAGTCGAACGTGTACGACTGGCCCGGACGCAGCTTGGTGATCAAGAAGAACTCCGGCGTACCGCCGGCCTGCCGCTCGGTCATGAGCTGGCTGAAATCCGACCGCTTCAGAGGCAGCTTGGTTCCGGCCGCGTCCCGCAGATCGAAGTGGTCGCCGACCCATTCATCCCACAGCAGCCCCGCCCTGCCCAATTTCGGCTCCTCCCGTCGCGGCATCAGCATGCTCACCGCGACGTTCATCTCGACTTCGCCGCCCGCCGGCGCGCCGAACGCCACGGGGATGGCGTAGCCCGGATCCTGATTCACCTTGGCGAGCAGGAGATAGAACCCGCCGCCGACTGCGCCGACGATAATCAAGACGGTGATGAGTGCTTTCATGGTGCGCTCCTTTCGATCGTACCGAAATGGGCCAACAGTGGCGCCCGCGCTCCTCGCCCCGAGCGCATCATTCTTCACCGAAGTAATCCGCGTCGGGTTTTTTAACCTTGTACACCACCGCCTCGGTAACGCCCACGTCGTAATCGATCATAAGCTGTGCGAGCTGTTCGCCATCAATGAGCACGATCTTCTTCTCAATGCGTTCGACATACTCGCGTGCGTCACTGGTGAAGGCGGAGGTGGTGATGAGCACGCCCTTGCGGGCGCGATGTCCTTCCAAGCTTCCGGCGAACGCCTGAACCGTCGGACGGCCCACGGCTGCATCCCAGCGCTTCGCCTGAAGGTAGACCGCGTCCAAACCGAGTCGGTCCTCCTTGATGATCCCGTCGATCCCGCCGTCGCGAGCGCTCCCGACGGCTTGGCCAGCATCCTTTCGTGACCCGCCGTAGCCCATTGCCACGAGCAGATCGACGACGAGCTTCTCGAAAAATGTGGGCGAGCAGCGCTTCACCCGTTCGAGCAGATCCTGAGCGACGGCGCGGCGCAGGCCTTGGTAAACCG
>DASXUA010000391.1:0-4989 GCA_036505095.1 Phycisphaerae bacterium | reverse complement strand
GATCGTGCAGGCCGCCAGATTCAGCACACCCGAGTTGCAGAAGACGCCGCCACCGTTACCCGTGCAGGCGTTGCCTTCGAAGCGGCAATTGCGGATCGTCGGAGCGCCGCCGTCCTGCCGGAACCCACCGCCGCCATCGTGCCCGCCGGTCGGGTCTCCGTTGGCGTTTCCGGCGGAGATCGTGAAGCCATCAAGAACCGCGGTTGGACCCGTCATGGGCGCGCTGTGCACGACGTGGAAGCTGTTCTCACCATTGTTGGCGAAACCGGGACCGTCGTCATTGTTCAGGTCCCCACTGAGGGTCGTGACGTTCAACGGCGGGTCGCGATCGGCAAGTTGTGCCTCGCCGCAGGGGAAGTTCACGGAGCCGGCGCCGCCAAATCCACCGAAGATCCCCACGTTGGTCAGCAACTCGAAACTCGCAGCGCGGTCACCGCCGGCCGGCGCGGGGTGATAAACGCCAGCCGCCACCCAGACGTCGACCGGCGGCACGGCCATTGAGGCTGCCTCACCCAGTGCGCATTGCAGGTCTGTGTAGGCATTGAGCCAGCTTGTTCCGTTATTGGCTCCGCTCGCCGCAGCATCGACGTAGATGCGCCGCGGGACGATCTGGAATCCGTTGACCACACCACCGACGGCACCCCCATGGGCGGTAACCTTTAGCGGGCCTGTGATACCGCCTGGCCCAGGCGCCACTACGATGTCGTGCTCGGCGTGGGTAATGCCGCTCATGAAGCTGTTCATGGGCATGGGCAGCGGGCCACCGACTTCTTGCACCCCACTCGTGGACCCGACGCATACGCCATTCGGGTCCACAGTGCAAACGGTAATGGTGGTTCTCACATCTGAATTGAGCGGATGAATGGCGTATGTGTAGACTCGATAGCGGCCGGGCGAAAGACCATCGAAAGCATACGTCACGGTGCCGAACATGGGATCGGCCAGCGTCAAGTCTTGGAAGTCGCACATGAGCTTGGCGAAATCACCGGGCGGACCGCAGCCCATCGGCGCGGCAGTTCCCAAGTTAGCCGGTAAGCCGGCGCCCGAAGTGCGTGTGAGCGTTACGTTTGGCCCAAGCGGGTAGCATGTGCCCATGCATCCCGTCGGCGGCATGCTCGTGACGTTATGCCACGTGCCGGGGACGCCGGCCGCGCCGCAGAAATCCAGTGCCATCGGTGGGCCGGCCGCCGGTCCCTGCGCCATCGACGATATGCCAAGGTCCACGTTGATGGCTTGCTGACACCACGCGTTCGTGGTCAGCGAAATCCAGATAAGCAGCCCGATTCGCCAAGTGAGCGCTTGCACGAGCAGGCCTCCTACGAGAGTTGCCTCCCAGCGTGGTCCCGACAGATTCCTTTCGGCGAGAAACGGTCGAGCAGCGCCGACATACATGATGGGTACGAGCCGACCGATTGAGTCAATCTTACCCACGCGTGCGAGCCAACGCAACCTGACCCATCCCCAGTTTACCATGACCTGGAGAGTTTGTTCGAGCGCGGCTCGAAAAGCAGCGCGAGAGGCGGGCGGGGAGCGTGACCCGACCGCTGTTTGTTCGGAACTCCGCCGTGCATCCCCACGGTGCCATGCAGCCTGTGGTGCCACGCGTGCGCGGTTGGCCAGCAATTCTCGAGAATGGCTGTAAGACGCGCCGGGTACATGCGTATACCCAGAGCCGCCGTGTGACGGCCCGCGCGCTGACGTGCGCAGCGGACGCTCTTGCAATGGTTCATGGGCTCATGGCCAGGGCAAGGCGACTAGGCCTTCTGGAAGCGCCGGCCCGGAGATCGAGATCGTGTTGTCGAAACTGACAACTTGTGCAGCCGCTCCAATCGAGAAACCCGCCATTGGCTTGGCTGCCGCGCTGCGCCGCTGGCTGTCGGGTAGCGCGCGTGCACAGCGCGCTATTCGCGAAGAATGCGCGCCTGAACGGGCTCACGAAGCCACGTGGGGCGCAGGAGGGTCAGCGTGCCTGGGTCTTGAGTTAATCGAACGCTTCGCGTCGGGCGCGCTGGGTGACGGTCAGCGCGCTGCGGCCGCGGCGCATCTTGTCTCCTGCGAGCACTGTCGCCAGCAGCTTGCAATCGTTCTGGAGAATATGCGGGTGGCACAGCAATTCGCGCGCGGCCGCCCGCAAATGGAGGTCGCCCAGAGGGCTGTCCTCGATCCAGACGAGGCCCTGTTGACCACCACGCTGCCTGTGTCCGGCGCGGCCGCGGCCCTGTCGATTCCAGGCTACGTGACCGTGCGCGAGATCAGCCACGGCGGACAGGGAGTCGTGTACCAGGCGATCCAGAGCTCCACGAAGCGCAGGGTCGCCATCAAGTTGTTGCGCCAAGGGAACTTCGCCCATGCGACGGAACGGACCCGCTTTCAACGCGAGGTCGAGATCCTCGGCCAGCTCAAACACCCCAACATCGTTACGATCCACGACAGCGGTACCATCGCCGGCCATGCTTATTACGTGATGGACTACGTGTCGGGCGTACCGCTCGATGAATACGTGGCGAAAGCCAAAAACCGAGAATCGAAATCCGAAATCCCGGACCTGCTCAGTCTCTTCGTCAAGGTGTGCGACGCGGTGCAAGCGGCCCACCTGCGTGGGATCATTCATCGCGACCTGAAACCGAGCAATATTCGCGTTGACCCAGCGGGTGAGCCGCACATTCTGGACTTTGGACTGGCCAAGGTGGGACCGTTCGACCCGATCGGGGACGGCGCGCCGCGGACCCTAACGATGACGGGTCAGTTCCTCGGTTCGCTCGCGTGGTCTGCGCCGGAGCAGGCCGACGGGACGCCCAGTAAGATCGACATTCGCACCGACGTCTACTCGCTGGGGGTCATGTTGTACCAGATGCTGACCGGGCGCTTCCCCTACGATGTGACCACCCACATGCGCGACGTGCTCGACCGAATCATGTGCGCCGCGCCGGTCAGCCCGCGAGGGATCAACAAACTGATCGATGACGATGTGGAGACGATCGTCCTGAAGTGCCTGGCGAAGGAGCCTGAGCGGCGTTACCAGTCGGCCGGTGAATTGGGGCGCGATCTCGCCCACTACCTTTGCGGAGAGCCGATTGAGGCCAAACGCGACAGCGGGCTGTATCTCCTCAAGAAGGCTCTGCGTCGCCACCGTCGTCCGGTGGCCGTTGGCGTCGCGTTTCTGCTCACGCTCATCGGAGCGCTCGTCGGAACCTTCATCCTGTGGACGCAGGCCCGCGGCGCGCAGCATGAGGCCGAGCTGCGCGCGCATGAATCCCGCCAGTCAGCCGATGGGCTGGAGGTTCTGCTGCACGCCCGCGGGGACTTCGCGGCGGCCGAGCCGTATTTCCGCGACGTGTTGGCGCACGTTCGAGAGCATGACGGTCATGAAAACCCCCATCTGGCGACCGCCCTGCACAACCTGGCCGGCGTGCTGCGCGCCAAGGGCGACTACGCGGAGGCCGAGCGTCTATTCCGCGAGTCCCTAATGTTGCGGCGAAAACTGTTTGGGGCCAATCATCACCTGGTGGCTCAGAGCTTCAGTAGCATGGCCGCGCTGCTCAACGATCAAGGCCGGTACCGCGAGGCCGAGGCGTTCTATCGCGAGGCGCTGTCCATTCCGCTGCCACCGGGACCGCGCGGCCGCGTAGCTTCGATTACTCTACGGGTCGAGTTCGGGCGGACCCTCGTCCACCTGGAAAGATTTGCCGAAGCGGAGAAGTACCTGCTTGATAGTCATGACGAAGCCCTTGCGGGACCCTGCCGGCCACCGCCGGACCTAATGCTCACGATCTTGGAAGGGCTGGTCGAAGTCTACGACCGCTGGTACGCCGCTGAGCCGGACAAAGGCTACGACGCTGAAGCCGCCGGGTGGCGGACTCGTTTGGAAGCGGCGTGCGCGGCGGCGCAGAAGCGGTGAACCGAGGTGGGCTCTTCACGGCCAGCGCTCGCCGCGGTCGCGCGGCCGAGGGCGATACCCCTGGTCCGGCAGGCGGCGTCGCGGGGCGCCGGGCCCTGCGCCCGGAGGACGACGGGCGAAGCTCACATCCGGCGTTCCGCGAAAGAATCTTGGAACGAATGGAAAATCGTCGGTCAGGACGTAGTAGTAGGTGCCATCACGAAACTCCGGCGTCACGCCGAAGCGACCATTGCATTCGTCCAGATCGCCGGCACCCGCAACGAATGCCCAGTCCTGCGTATAAGCGCCGTCGTAGTCGCCGCCTGGGGCATCGGGCTCATTCGGACGCTTGCCTTGCTTGAGGCGGTAGCTTGACCGCAGGCGCGCCAGGGCGCTGCCGCTATCCTTCGGATCGACATAGCCATTCGGACCGTAGATCGGAAACCCATCGGCCGCCCAGCCAACGAGAATCATCCCGGCCGCAGCCGGTTCCCCGTTTTTCCCGTCGCCGTCTGAATGCTGCGCGAGTTGCTGAAGCAAAGCCGTCGGAATGCCATGGTAGTGATAGGCGCCGTTGGGCTGAACGTGAGCGCGGCTCCCATCCAAGCCGAGATCGCGCGTGCCGCCGATGGCCTCAATCCGCCAGCCGAGGGAGGCGTCATCCTTCCACCACTCGGCGGTTCCGGGATCGAAGACCACCCCATTCAGCGCCACGCCGAACGGCTGCCCGTCCGCCGAGGTCGTTCGATTGGCCGGCTGCGGATGCAGGGGGACGCGAAAGCGGTAGTGCTGCGGGCGGATCGCGTTGGGGTTGCCACGATTGGGAAATCTGCCCGTGGGGTGATTCGGGATGCCATTGGCCGTGATGTAACGATACCCATCGCGAATCTCGATCGAGACCTCGTTTCGCAACGTCGTGCGATCACCAGCGCTGGGGTCCGAGGCCGCTCGTGGACCGTCATCCTTCGGCGGTGGATCGTCGTGCGCCGCGCTGCTGGCGATCCAGACGAGCGCGATCAGCACGCCGATCACCGTACAGCCGCGCTTGCGATTCATGCCCCTCTCCAAACTGGCCATGGCGAATCAAATTCGTCTGGTTGGATTATACCGAA